>CAIJIA010000133.1 GCA_903820655.1 uncultured Chloroflexota bacterium | reverse complement strand
GCCGAGGCGCGCTTGAATGCGTCGATCATGATCAGGAGCTCCATGATGGAGGTGCTCACTGGGCGAGAGGTTGGCTGCACGATGAAGACATCTTTCTCACGGGCGTTGTCGAGAATCTTGACGAAGATGTTCTCGTTGGCGAAGGCGAAGACCTCTGCCTTACCAATCTGTCGCCCAAGGTAGCGGGCGATCTTTGCCGCAAGTTCGGGGTTGGCGTTCCCCGTGTAGACGTCGATCGAATCTGCTCTCATCGCCGCCCTCCGCTCTCTGGACGGGTCACTCTTAGCGACCCGAACGCTTCTTCGGGGCTGGCTTCCCCTTTGCGACCGGCTTTGACTTCGCTGCTGGCTTCCCCTTTGCGACCGGCTTCCCCTTTGATGGGGTGCCGCCCTTGGTTGTTGGGCGAGGTGCCTTCACAACCTTGGGAACCTCTGGAGCCTCATCAGCTTCGTCCTGATTGTCGCCTGTGTCGTTGCGCTTTGCCAGACCCGTACGGAAGGCGGCAATTCCGGCGACCTTGTCGCCCTCGCGAAGGGTCATCACGCGCACGCCCTGGGCACTGCCGTCCTTGCGGGTGGCGATGCTCTCGAGCTTGGTGCGCACGACCTGCCCCTCGGCGCTGATCAAGATCACCTCTTCGTCAGCCTCGCTGACCTGGCGCACGGCCACAACTGGGCCCGTCTTGCGCCCCTCGAGTGGGATCAGGCGGACACCCTGGGTGCCACGGTGCTTGCGGGCGAATGCGCCCACAGGGACGCGCTTGCCGTGACCGGTCTCCGTAAGGACAAGGAGGTCGGCACCAGGCTCCGCCACGGCCATGGCGACCACGAGGTCACCCTGGCGGGCGAGGCGAATGCCGATGACGCCACCCGCGGTGCGCCCCATGGCGCGCGCCTCGCGCTCGTGGAAGCGGCAGATGCGCCCCTGGCGGGTGGCCATCACGAGGTCATCTTCACCAGAGGTCTGAATCACCTGGGCGAGCTCATCACCCTTATCAAGGGTGATGGCAATGATGCCGGTGGAGCGGACCTTCTCGAACTGCTCGATCGCGGTCTTCTTAATGATTCCCTTCTTCGTGGAGAAGGCGAGGTAGCTGCCCGGCGTGAAGCCGTTGAGGATGATTGTGGCAACGGGGGTCTCGCCCGACTCCACCTGTACGCCAGGAAGGTTGACGATCGGAATCCCCTTGTTCTGCCGCGAGGCGTCTGGGATCTCGTGCACCTTGGCACTGAAGCCACGCCCCTTGTTAGTGAAGAAGAGGGCGTAGTCGTGGGTGTTAGCGACCTGCAGCGTTGCGACCGCATCCTCTTCGCGCGTCGTCATGCCGATCACGCCCTTGCCGCCGCGATGCTGCTGGCGGTAGGTGGTGAGTGGCTGACGCTTGATGTAGCCACGGCCGGAGATGGTGATCACGACGTCCTCATCAGCGATCAGGTCTTCGTCTGACATTTCGCGCGTTGCATCCTGGGCGATCTTGGTGCGACGTCGGTCGGCGAACTTCTCCTTCAGTTTGGCGAACTCGTCCGAGATGATCTTGGAGATGCGAGCTGGTCGGGAGAGAATGTCTTCCAGCTCGGCGATGTACTTGATCACTTCGAGATACTCATCTTCAATCTTCTTGCGCTCAAGCGCGGCGAGGCGCGCGAGGCGCATGTCGAGAATCGCCTGCGCTTGCAGCTCGCTGAGCTTGAAGCGCTCCATAAGTTGCGTGCGTGCGACGTCGACATCAGCTGCGGCGCGGATCGTCTTGATGACAGCGTCAAGGTTGTCGAGGGCGATCTTGAGCCCTTCAAGGATGTGGGCGCGCTCACGTGCCTTCTTGAGTTCGTACTCAGTGCGACGGCGCACGATGATGCGGCGGTGATCGATGTGGTGCTGCAGCACCGACTTCAGTGAAAGGGTCTGCGGCTGGCCATCAACCAGGGCGAGCATGTTCATGCTGAATGCCGAGCGTAGCGGGGTGAGCTTCAACAGCTTGTTGAGCACCTTGTGTGGGTTCGCATCCTTCTTGACCTCTACGTAGATGCGCATGCCGTCGCGGTCGGACTCGTCGCGCAGATCGGCGATGCCATCGAGGCGTTCTTCCTTAACAAGGTCGGCGATCTTCTCAACGAGTGAGGCTTTGTTTACTTGGTACGGAAGCTCGGTGATGATGATCGCGGTGCGATCACCGCGCGACGCCTCTTCAAAGTGCGTTGCGCCGTCAACAACGACACGGCCGCGTCCGTGTGCGTACATCTGTCGCACCGCATCGATGCGCTCCGTTGCGCCGGTGAGGGGGTTCTTGATGGTGTCGTAGCGGTACAGAATGCCGCCCGTTGGGAAGTCTGGCGCGTTGACGTACTTGCAGAGATCGTCAACGGAGAGTTCTGGGTCGGCGATGAGGGCGATGGCCGCATCGGCGATCTCGCCAAGGTTGTGTGGCGGAATGTTGGTTGCCATGCCGACGGCGATGCCAGAGGAGCCGTTGACGAGTAGGTTCGGCAGGCGCGACGGGAGAACAGTCGGCTCCTTCTGCGTGCCGTCGTAGTTTGGCGCGAAGTCAACCGTTTCGTGATCAATGTCGGCGAGCATCTCGCCGGCGATTGCGGTGAGGCGTGCCTCGGTGTAGCGCATTGCTGCGGCAGAGTCACCGTCAACGGAACCGAAGTTTCCTTGCCCATCAACGAGCGGATGGCGCATCGAGAAGTCTTGTGCGAGTCGTACGAGCGCGTCGTACAGCGCACCGTCGCCGTGTGGGTGGTACTTACCCATCACCTCGCCGACGATGGCGGCGCACTTGCGATAGGCGGAGCCGCCAGAGAGGCCCATCTCGCCCATCGTGTACAAAATGCGGCGGTGTACTGGCTTGAGGCCGTCGCGAACGTCGGGGAGCGCGCGCGCCACGATCACGCTCATCGCGTAATCGAGGTAGCTCGTTCGCATCTCGTCTTCGATGCGAATCGAACGGACGCTCACTCGTGCCTCGTCGTTCATGCTGCCATCGCCTCCTATACGTCCAGGTTCTGGACCTTGTGGGCCTCAGCCTTGATGAAGTCGCGGCGCGGCTCAACGCGTTCGCCCATCAGCATCTCGAAGATCTCATTGGCGACGGCGGCATCTTCAATGCGCGCCTGCAGGAAGACGCGATTCTCGGGATTCATTGCGGTCTCCCAGAGCTGCTCGGCATTCATTTCGCCGAGGCCTTTGAAGCGCTGCACGCTGACATTCTTCGTCTTGAACGAGGCGATCGCCTCGTCGCGCTCCTTCTCGGTCGACGCGTACTTCGTCTCCTTACCTGTGCTCACGCGATAGAGCGGTGGCTGGGCGATGTAGAGGTAGCCCGCCTCAATGATGGCGGGCATGTAGCGATAGAAGAAGGTGAGCAGTAGCGTTCGAATGTGCGCCCCGTCCACGTCGGCGTCGGTCATGATGATGACGCGGTGGTAGCGCAGCTTCGTAATGTCGAAGCGGCTATTCGAATCTTCCATGCTGGAGTCTTGAATGCCCGCACCGAGCGCCATGATCAGCGTGCGAATGTTGTCGCTGCCGAGAATCTTGTCAATGCGCGCCTTCTCAACGTTGAGCAGCTTGCCGCGCAGCGGGAAGATCGCCTGGAAGCGTCGATCGCGTCCCTGCTTTGCGGAACCACCGGCCGACTCACCCTCCACGATGTAGAGCTCTGACTTGGCGGGGTCGCGCTCCTGGCAGTCGGCGAGCTTGCCTGGCAGCGCACTTCCTTCGAGCGCGCCCTTGCGCATGACGAGCTCTTTCGCTTTGCGCGCCGCTTCGCGTCCGCGCGCAGCGTTCAACGACTGACGAATGACCTCTTTACCGTCGGAAGGATTCTCTTCAAGGAATTGCGT
>CAIJIA010000132.1 GCA_903820655.1 uncultured Chloroflexota bacterium | reverse complement strand
TATCGCGGCTACACGTTTGAACCAACCTTTGAGGAGCCTGATGAGGCGAAGGTCGAAGCGGTCGTCAGCGACCTGCGCGACAGTTACGCAACGCTCACCGCCGTCACCGATCGCGGGGCCGAGCTGGGCGACTACGCGATCATCGCGTTCGATGGCTATCGCGTTGACACTGGCGTTGCAATTGATGGCGCGTCGTCAGAGCGCATGCCGATCGTGCTCGGTTCCGATCGTCTCATTCCAGGATTTGAGGCACAGCTCGTTGGCGCGAAGGTCGGCGATGCCACCACTGTTGAGGTGACCTTCCCTGAGGACTACCAAGAGGCGGCACTGCAGGGCGTGCCGGCACGATTTGATGTGGTCATCAGCGATCTGCGCGCGCGTGTCCCGCCGCCGCTCGATGATGCCTTCGCCGCGCAGGTTGCGAACGTCACCGATGTTGCTGGTCTGCGGGCCGAGATCCTGATGCGCCTCAAGGCGAGCGCCGTTGATCGCGCCCGCCACGAGTTCGCCGACAAGATCGTTGAGTTCGCCATGGAGGGCGCCACCGTTGAGATTCCGGATCCGCTGATTGAAGAGGAGATCGACGGGCTCGTCGACGAGCTGGCGCGCAGTATCGCGCGGCAGGGGCTCACCTTTGAGCAGTACCTCGGCGCCGCTGGTAAGAGCGTCGAAGAGATTCGTGCCGAGATGCGTGAGCGCGGCGAGCGCCGCGCGCGAACCCTCCTGGTGTTGAGCGCAGTCGCCGGCGCCGAAGGGGTCGAGGTCCCAGAGGAGCTGATCGACGAAGAGGTCGAGCGCGCCCGCCCGCAGACGCAGGGGCAGCGCAAGCTCGAGGCCTATCTCTCATCGGAGCGCGGTCGCCGAGCGATCCGCGCCTCACTGCGCCGCTCCCTTGTGGTTGAGCGGCTCGTCGACGAGTGGTTTGACGCTCATCCGAAGGTCTGGCCAGCCTGGGCCCCTGAGCGCCCAGCGACGCCTACCGCCGCGAAGGCTTCCGCCAAGTAAACTCAGCCTCCCGCAGAGAGCGGGTGCACGTGTAGGGGGTGACTAATGCTCGTACCAATGGTGATTGAGTCCTCAAGCAAGGGCGAACGCGCCTACGACATCTGGTCACGCCTCCTCAAGGAGCGCATCATCTTCCTGGGCGGCCCCGTCGAAGACGACATCGCCAACCTGATCATTGCGCAGCTCCTCTTCCTTGATTCAGAGGATCCCGAGAAGGAGATCTCGCTCTACATCAACAGCCCCGGGGGTGTAATCACCTCCGGCCTCGCGATCTACGACACGATGCGTTACGTGCGCGCCCCCGTGAGCACGATCTGCACCGGCATCGCTATGTCGATGGGCGCGGTGCTCCTCGCCGCTGGTGCACCAGGTCGACGCTTCGCCCTGCCGCACAGCCGCATCATGATCCACCAGGGCTCCGGGGGATTCCGTGGCAACACGCCCGACGTCTTCATTCAGGTGAAGGAGATGGAGCAGCTCGTGCGCACGACGCAAGAGATCCTCGCCGCCCATACGGGACAGCCGATGGAGAAGGTCGTGAAGGATACGGACCGCGACCTCTTCCTCTCGCCAGAGCAGGCGGTGGAGTACGGCATCATCGACGAGGTCTACAAGCTCCCTGCCATCGTCCCGCCTAAGGGGAAGTGAGGCGCGCCGCATGAGCGGAGGAGCTGGATCCGGAGAGTCGGGAGGCGGTAAGACGCGCGGCCCGCGCAGCGCGGGCACAGGCTCCTATCGCTGCTCCTTCTGTCGCAAGACCCAGGAGCAGGTTCGCAAGCTGATCGCCGGCCAAGGCGTCTACATCTGCGACGAGTGCGTTGCCCTCTGCGCCGAGATCGCCACCGAACAATCGCCATCGGCGCCACAGCGCAAGTCGTTCGGCGGCGTCACGCCAACCCCGCGCATGATCCATGCGGCGCTGAACGAGCATGTTGTCAGCCAGGAGCGCGCGAAGCGTTCGCTCGCCGTCGGCGTGCATAACCACTATCAGCGCGTTGGCGCACCGAACGTTGCCGATGGCGTGGAGATCGCAAAGTCGAACATCCTGCTCGTCGGGCCGACCGGCTCTGGCAAGACGCTGCTCGCACAAACACTCGCCCGATTCCTCGATGTGCCGTTCTGCATTGCCGACGCCACGAGCCTGACCGAAGCTGGCTACGTTGGTGAAGATGTCGAGAACATTCTGCTCCGCCTGATCCAGGCCGCTGACGGCGACATTGAGCGCGCGCAGCGCGGCATCATCTATATCGACGAGATCGACAAGATCACCCGCAAGTCCGACAACCCGTCAATCACGCGTGACGTCTCGGGTGAAGGGGTGCAGCAGGCGCTACTAAAGATCATCGAGGGAACGGTGGCGAACGTGCCGCCCCAGGGTGGTCGCAAGCATCCGCATCAGGAGTACCTGCAGATCGATACCACGAACATCCTCTTCATCTGCGGTGGTGCGTTTGAAGGGCTCGAGAAGATCGTTGCTGATCGTGTTGGACGTCGGGGTATCGGCTTCGGCTCCGATACCCCCGCAAGCAAAGATGAGCGGAACCGTGTGCTGGAGCAGCTGATGCCGGACGACCTGCTGCGCTACGGCCTGATCCCTGAATTTATCGGACGCCTCCCGATGATCGTTGCCCTCGATCCGCTGACCCTCGACGACCTCGTTGAGATCCTGGTCGCGCCGAAGAACGCGCTCGTGAAGCAGTACCAGCGCCTCTTCCAGATGCACAACGTTGACCTGCAGTTCACCCCGGCTGCCCTGCATGCGGTTGCCGAGAAGGCGCTGCTGCGCAAGACTGGCGCGCGCGCACTGCGCGCCGTACTCGAAGATGCGCTCCTCGCCACGATGTACGACCTGCCAGATCGACCCGACGTGCGTCGCTGTGTGGTGACCGAAGAGACGATCAGTGCCGGCGTGCTGCCACTCATGCTCACCGAGCGCGAGATTGGCGTGAGTGAGCCGGCGGCACCGAGCCGACGCGCACCGCGCACGCGCACGGCCACCCCCCGCGCATCAGCGTGACGGCGGCACGCGAGCTTGGCCCCTCGTATAGCGCCGCTGAGGTAGAGCGCAGCGTTGCAGCCCGCTGGGCGGCAACCGATTACGGCAGCCCTGATGGACGCGAGACGCGCGACGCCGAGGGGCGCGAGTCACTCCCACCCTTCACGATCATCATGCCGCCACCCAACGTCACCGGCGGCCTGCATGTAGGCCACGCACTCTTCGTGACGCTCGAAGACCTCATGGTGCGCCGTGCGCGCATGCAGGGGCGTGCCGCCCTCTGGCTCCCTGGTGTTGATCACGCCTCGATCGCTGCCCAGTACGTGCTCGATCGCATCGTGGAGAAGGAGGGGAGCAGCCGCGCCGAGCTCGGCCGCGAGCGCTACCTCGAGCGCATGCACCGCTTCATGGACGAGACGCGGAACACCATCCTCGGTCAGTTCCAGCGCCTCGGCGCATCGGCCGACTGGGGCCGCACCCGCTTCACCATGGATGACGTCTCGAGCCGCGCCGTGCGCACCGCCTTCGCAACGCTCTACGAGCGCGGCCTTGCCTATCGCGGTGAGGCGCTCGTCAACTGGTGCCCCGGCTGCAAGACGAGCGTCTCTGACCTTGAGTCGGTGGCGACCGAAGAGCAGGGGAACATCTGGGAGATCCGCTACCCACTAGAGGGGGGCGATGCCACCAGCGGCGTTGTTGTGGCGACAACCCGACCAGAGACACTCCTTGGCGAC
>CAIJIA010000131.1 GCA_903820655.1 uncultured Chloroflexota bacterium | reverse complement strand
GGCAAGCTGCAGCTTGTTGAGGCGACAAAGGTTCCGCCACTCCTGCTCACCGGCGGCCTGTTTGGTGCGCTGATCGTCACTGGCTTCGCCACCGCCGTTCCGGTGCTTGGGGTCACTGAAGCGACCCTCATCTACATCCTTGGATCACTCGGCGCCGCTCTCGCGATTGATGGGTTCGGTCTTCTCGGCGCGGCAGCAATCCCTGTATCCGCGACGCGCTTCCTCGGCATCGGCCTTGCAGTGGTCGGGTTCCTGCTCGCCCGACGATGAGCAACGAGCGCCAACGCATCGTTCGCCCTGATCAGATTGATGGCGCTGAGGCGCTGCCACACGCACTCCCAGGTGCCGAAGAGGAGGCGCCAGACGCAGGTGATCTGATGCGCGGCGTGCTCGTTGACGAACGGTACGAGCCAGGGATGATCAAACTTGATCGCCAGCCTGTGCCAATTGCCGACGACGGACTCCCCGCATTTGTTCCAGAGACTGATCCAACGCCACTGCGCGGCGGCTACATCTACCTCAGCGTTGTCGCACTCATCTGCGGCACGATTGTGATCAGCGCGCTAAACCTTGGCGCGAAGTGGAGTGATGGCATTGTGAAGGTGCCGCTCCTGATTGGCTCCATTCCGCTCTTCGTCACCATGGGTGAGGCGGCGCTCCGTATTTCGCGCTCCGTTGGTGCCTGGTGGCCGATCAACCGTGGACGTGCCCTCTTTCGTGCCGGGTGGGTGCTGATGATTGCAGCCTTGGCAGCGATCGTGCTCGCCGCGATCTGGGTGGCGCTGAACGCCTAGCGCTTAACTGGCGAGCCCCGCGATCAGGTGATCGATAGAACTGCGTAGGAACTCTTCCACCCGCTGCCCCGCCATCACGGCGAGCATGGGATCGAGCTCCGTTGAGGTTCGCCACGAGGCGTTGCTGCTTGTTGGGCTCGCCTCGGTTAGATCAATGAGGGCGACCACAATCGCATGACCGCCGATGTCCGGGCGCACCTTGAGTCGCAGGTGCAGTCGCGTTACGCCAGCGTCGAGTACTTCAACGGTTCGGCGAACCGAAATTGCAGCCTCGATCGGAATGCCAGCGACCTGCGTTGCCAGGCGGCCTTCAATGTGCTCTGCATCAATGCGGTGCAGGCCATCACATCCGGGGATCAGTTTCGCAATCAGCTCTGGGCTGTCGCTCGCGGTAACAAGGTTCGCCACCGACTTTTCGAGCAGTGCCTGACCAACGATCTCGCTCATCGGCGGCTCAGTAGAGCATCACTACGTCGGGTGGAAGTTCAAGAGCAAAGGCGCTGGCCGGAATTGATGCATCAACCTCAAACGCGGTGCAGAGCGCACTGCGCACGAGATGCGCACCGCGGAACTCTTCCACACCGAGCAAGAGGCCGGTGAGCCGATCGAAGGTGACGCGGAAGCGGAAGTCGGCGCGATCCCCGTCGAGACCAACGGCGCGTGGCGCAGCGGCCTCAATGGTGAGTGCGACACGTCCAGCGAGGTTTGTCTCGTGCACGGCACCGAGCACCGCACCAGCAAGAACGCTGGCGCAGAACGATCCTGGACGAACGAAGCTAGTCGCCCAACCCTTGCCCGGAAGCGGACCCATGTCGGTCGGCACGCGCGCGTTCTGTGGGAGACCGCTGTCGTCGAGGCCGGTTGGCGCGGCGCGGTGTGGCCGGCGCGTGGTGGTGTTGGTCACCGCGCTGTAGCCGCGTACGTCGGCGCCATCGGTGAGCCAGACCTCGTAGCCACCCTGCGGGTGCACGGTGGTGACGCGGGCGTGGGGGCGGTCAATCAGGAGCTCGACCGATCCAAGGCTCTCGCCTGCGGCGGTGACGGTGCGCTCCTCGATACGCAGGCGCAGGGTGCGGAAGCGGCGCTCGGCTCCAGCGGCGAAGTCGAAGAGTTCGGCCGCCGTGGGGAGCCCAGGGGTGAGGCTGGTCGCAATCGGAGGGAGGGCGGAGGCGATGGGTACGAGGGTCTCACTCATGGCTCCATCCTAGCCGAGGGGCGGGCGTAGACTGAGCGCATGAGCAGTAGCGCACCACTCTCCCAGAGCAGCACCCCGGGCCGCCCCCTCAAGGAGGCCTGGATCGTTGAGGCGCTGCGCACCCCCTTCGGTCGCTACGGCGGCGCGCTCGCTGGCGTTCGCCCCGACGACCTTGCCGCCACCGTGCTCGAAGCGGTCGTTGCCCGGAGCGGTATCAACGCCGCCGCCATCGACGACGTGATCTTGGGCTGCGCTAATCAGGCGGGCGAAGACAACCGCAACGTGGCGCGCATGGCGCTCCTCGTTGCCGGCTATCCCGTTGAGGTGCCAGGGCAAACGGTGAACCGACTCTGCGGTTCGGGCCTGCAGGCGCTCGCCGCCGCAGCGAACGCCATCGCCGTAGGTGATGCCGAGGTCGTGGTCGCGGGCGGCGTGGAGAGCATGAGCCGTGCACCGCTCGTCACGCTGAAGCCGGAGAGCGGCCTCGAACGCGGCAATCGCGAACTCGTTGACACCACCATTGGTTGGCGCTTTGTGAATCCACGCCTCCACGCGAAGTATCCAACGATCTCGCTCGGCGAAACAGCGGAGCGCGTTGCTGATCAGTGGCACGTCAGTCGCGAGGCACAAGACGAACTCGCACTTGCGTCGCAGCAACGTGCCGCCGCTGCAGCCGCCAGCGGCATCTTTTCCGAGGAGATCGTGCCCGTCTCTATTCCACAGCGCTCAGGCGCACCGATCGTTGTTGATCGCGACGAGCATCCACGACCCGACACAAGCGCCGCTGCGCTCGCAAAGCTAAAGCCCGCCTTCGCCGCTGACGGCACCGTCACTGCAGGCAACGCCTCGGGCATTAACGATGGCGCGGCCGCACTGCTTGTTGTGGAGTCGGAGCGCGCACGCGCACTTGGTCTGAAGCCATACGCACGCATCGTTGCAACCGCTGTTGCTGGGGTGGATCCGTCGGTGATGGGTGCTGGGCCGATCCCAGCGATTCGCAAACTACTGGAGCGCACGGGGCTCACGGTCGCCGACATCGATCGCGTGGAGCTCAACGAGGCATTCGCCAGCCAGGCGGTTGCCTGCATCACCGAGCTTGGACTTGACCCGGCGAAGACCAATGTGCACGGTGGCGCCATTGCCCTCGGGCACCCTCTCGGCGCCTCTGGGGCCCGCATGGCCACAACCTTGGTCCGCGAGCTGCGCCGCAGCGGTGGTCGCTATGGGATCGCCGCCATGTGCGTAGGGGTGGGTCAGGGGATCGCGATGCTGGTGGAGCGCGTCGAGGCGTAGGCGCGCTAGAATCTCGATCACAGCAGCGGCAGATGCCGAAGGAGGAGCGATGTTGAACCAGGAGCCACAGGTCGCCAACGAGGCGCCAACCGTTGCGCCCGTTCTCGCCCTCACCGACAACGCCGCCGCCAAGGTTCTTGAGCTCGCCAAGGGCGAGACGAATCCACTGATCGGCCTGCGCGTCTACATCGTTTCGGGCGGCTGCAGCGGTTATCGCTACGGCATGATGCTCGACGATGTTGAAAACCCAGGTGACAGCGTCTTCATGGCGAACGGCGTGCGTGTCTACGTTGATGAGAAGGCCGTTCCACTGATTCAGGGATCAACCGTTGACTACGTTGACGCGATGATGGGCGCCGGCTTCACCGTCGAGAATCCGAACTCGGTTGGCGGCTGCGGCTGCGGCTCCAGCTTCCGCACGGCGGATTCGGCGGGACAGGCCTCGGCCTGCAGCCACTGACCTGGAGCAGAACGGCGACGCGCCGAAACTGATCCCGCTCTTCCCGCTGCAACTCGTTCTCTTCCCTGGTGTTGCCCTGCCGCTGCACATCTTTGAGCCGCGCTACCGCTTGATGGTGAAGCGCTGCCTCGAACTGAATCAGCCATTCGGCGTGATTCGATCGGGAGACGACGGTCTCTCCGAGATCGGTACCCTTGCCGAAATTCGCGAGGCGACGCGCTACATTGACGGGCGCTGGGACATTGTGGCGCTCGGTACACAGCGCTTCCGTATCACAAACTTTGATCGCAGTGCCCCATATCTACAGGCTGAGATCGAGCTCCTTGACGAGGCGGTGGGCGAACCGGCTGAGCGCGTGCGCGCCACTGCGGAGCGCGTCTCTGATTTGTTCATTGACTATCTCGAACTGCTCCGTGGCGTAGATGAGGGGGAGCACGACCACAACCATGACGACGACGATGAAGAGGAAGAGGGCGAGTACATCGAGGACGATGAGGTCACCCCCGAAGCGATTGACGAGGCGCTGGAAGAGGAGCAGGGTGCGGCACTCAGCCAAGAGGTGGTCTCCGAGATTGAACGTCTCCTGGTGGCGTCCAACGCTGCGGCCGGCCCCGCGAAGGTCACCGAATATGGCGTCGGCGATGACGAAACTTCCGACGAAGATGATGACCCCGATGGAGAGCTGCTGGCCACGGCGATCGACCGACTCTCTGGGAGCGACGATCCGGTTGGCCTCTCGCATGTGGTTGGCGGTGTTGTTCAGTTGACCATTGAGCAGCGCCAAGCGCTCCTCGAAGCGCCCGATGCGCTAGCACGCCTCACCCTGCTCGCCGCCCATCTCGATCGCGAGAACCTGCTGCTCGCCGAGGGGATCCGCCCGTGGCAGGCCGACCCCACTGCGCTTTCAGAACGCCGCAACTAAACCCCATCTACAGCAGATACGATGCGCGCATGAGCCCAACCCGTCGCATGTGGATCGACACCGATACCGCCTCCGACGACGTCGTCGCGATCGTGATGGCGCTCAAGCACCCGAACACCGAAGTTGTCGGCATGTCGATCGTGATTGGCAACGTTCCGGTGGAGCTCGGCGTGCAGAACGCCCTCTACACCGTTGAGCTGTGCGGCAAGAGCATCCCCGTGCATGCAGGCGCTGAGATGCCGCTTGTTCGCCCCTTCGCTACCGCACAGCATGTGCATGGCGCCGACGGCATGGGCGACATCGGCCTACCGCTGAAGGGCCGCAAGGCAACCAGCAACAACGCGGTGCACGAAATGATCGAAGCGTTCCGCAAGGAGCCAGG
>CAIJIA010000130.1 GCA_903820655.1 uncultured Chloroflexota bacterium | reverse complement strand
CAACTTGCCGCGATCACCGAGAGCATCGTTAGCGGAATGGCTGAAGTTGGCATCACTCCGGCGCACCGCCATCGTGCGGCGGCTTCGCACTGGATCGTTCTGGATTATGGAAGCGTGATCGTGCACATCTTCACGCCGCCGGAGCGTGACTTCTACAAGCTTGAGCAGCTCTGGTCTGATGCGAAGGTGCTCGTCCGCATCCAGTAGCGCTACTTTGGGAGCAGGCTCTTCACAATCCGATTGATGTCGCTCTGGCGTGGGCGCCAACCGAGCTGACTCTGCGCTTTTGAAATGTCGGCAACGAGACGGGGCGGATCACCGGCGCGGCGGGGCTGCTCTTGGACCTCGACTCGCGTGCCAGAGGCCTTCTCGATAGCCTTGATCGCCTCGCGAATGCTTGTGCCTGCGCCACTTCCAATGTTGATGGCGCTGAATCCCTGCGCCTCTAGAGCCGCAAACTTCTCGATCGCAGCGAGGTGTGCTGCGGCGACGTCGGCAACATGGACATAGTCACGGACGGCGGTGCGGTCAGGGGTGGCGTAGTCGTTTCCGTAGATCGGGAACGGTTCTCCTGCAAGGGCAGCGCTCATCAGACGTGGCAGCAGATGGGTCTCTGGGTTGTGGCGCTCCGACACTTGCTCCGTCGCCCCCGCAACATTGAAGTAGCGCAGCGCGGTTGCAGTGAGGCCATGCGCCGTGGAGTAGGCGTGGAGCACCTGCTCGAAGGCGGCCTTCGTGGCCCCGTACGGATTGACCGGCGCAAGGGGAGCCTCTTCATGGAGCACGCTCGCGGACGGTGCGCCATAGACCGCGGCACTAGAAGAGAAGATGAGGTGCTTCACGCCAACAGCAATCGCCGCGTCAAGCAGGGCGATACTGCCGACGAGGTTCGCCTTGAAGTACCGCTCTGGCTGCGCCACGCTCTCAGCGACGATGCTCAGCGCCCCAATGTGGAGGATGGTGTCAATCCGCGCATCGCGCAGCAGGCTCTGCATGCGATCCCCGTCTGCGTAGCTGCCAACGACTGAGGAGGCCTCATTGGGGATTGTGTCGGCGTGTCCCGCCGAGAGATCATCCAGGATGACGACGCGGTGTCCGGCGGCGATCAGAGCATTCGCACTTACAGCGCCGATGTACCCGGCCCCACCGGTGATCAAGACTGTGCGTGGATCGACCGTCATAGCGAGAGTCTACGCGATGGAATCAGGTCCCTCGCTTGCAACGATGCGCTCGCTCCATGCAAGCAGGTCACTCTCGGCATTCGCCACGCGGCGATGGGCGACGTCATCAACAAGTCGCGCAAGGAGTGCGGCGACCCACGGACCTGGCGTGCGACCGAGGCGAGCCACCAGCTGATCGCCCGCGAGGGCAAGATCGCTCGCCGCGGCGGGGAGTTGCTGCTCATCACCCTGCATGCACGCGCTGAGAAGCGCTGCGGACGCGCCACTAGCTCGACCGGCAGCTACGCGGCGACGAATCTGTCGCGCGGCATCGCGTGGGTCACCGGTGGTAGCGGCGGCCACGATGCGCAGTGTTGCCCCATCAAGGTGGCCGCGCTTCGCCTCACTCTCCGCGACTTCTACCGCGCGGTCCAGCGCTCGGATCTGTTGGATCGCGGCAATGGTGGCACGAGGTCGGCGCCACGATTCAAGGAGTGCTGCGACATCATCGTCGTCGGCGATCGGTAGAAGGAGCTCGCTCATGCGCCCCAGAGGATCTGGCGAATCGGGGAGCGCATCGCCACCGACCGCCTCGACGCGCGTACCAACCTCAGCGCTCCACTCTGCCGCAAGCGCGGGTGCGATGGCGGCAAGGGCGCCGAGATCTGCAGCAAGTTGCAAGGCGCGTGCCGGGCGCACAGCGGCAAGGATCCCCTCAATCTCTGCGCCAATTCGCTCGCCAGAGAGGCGTGCAGCCAGTGGGGCATCGCGCTTGATCGCCGCGGCGGTATCTGCCTCCACCGTCAGGTTGAAGCGCGCAACAAACCGGAGTGCGCGCAACATGCGCAACGCATCTTCAGTAAACCGTTCGGCCGGATCACCAACGGCGCGCAGCAGACCGTTGGCGAGATCCTCAATGCCACCATGTGGGTCAACGATCGCCCCATCAGCGATTGGGTCGACGCGGCGACTCGCTCCGGGGGCGAGGCCGTAGGCGATCGCGTTGATGGTGAAGTCTCGACGGGCAAGGTCACCTTCGATGCGCGGGAGGAAGGTGACCTCGTCGGGGCGACGGGAGTCACTACTACCGCTATCAGCGCGGAAGGTGGTGATCTCACGCACCACCCCGTCGATCGTTGGAACGCCGACGGTGCCGAATCGATTCTCATAGGTGGCGTGTGGGAAGAGCGCACGCAGCTGGTCTGGCGTCGCCTCGGTGGCGAGGTCCCAATCTGCT
>CAIJIA010000129.1 GCA_903820655.1 uncultured Chloroflexota bacterium | reverse complement strand
GGGATGCATGCCAATAGCGCCGCGATTTTGAACGCACGCGGCCTGCGAAGCACCCATCAGGCGCGCCTCTTCACCCCAGCCATGGCATCCACGCTTGATCTGGTGCTCGCCGCCGATCAGGCGAACCTCCGCAACGGGCGCAGCATCATCCGCATGGCAGACAGACAGCCAGAGATCCACCTGCTGCGCGACTTTGATCCAGCAGCCGTTGGGCGCGATCTCGATGACCCGTGGGGCTACCCGTCGACTGAATACGAACGTACCGCCACGGAGATTACGGCGGCGATCCCGGGACTACTCGCGGAGCTCCGCGACCGGCTCTAGCGCTACTTGAAGGAGAGGATCGCGTCCACGAGAACGCGGTCAAACGCGTCGGCGTCAACACCAACCGCAACGTCCACGTCGGGGGTGCGTCCGCGCTGCTTCAAGCGATCGCCATACCAGTCGGTAATCGTTCGACCACGTGCAAGATCACCGAGCTCAACGTCAACGGCGGCATGCACGAGCGCCAGCAGATTCGGCACCGCAAGGTGCGCCACTGCCACGGCGTCATGCACAGCGGATGCTGGCCAGTCGTAGCGGTCCTTATGGAAGATGGCGTAGAAGCGCAGCAGGTCGGCGAAGATCTTCGCTGGCAGCGTCCCCGCAGCATCGAGCCGCTTCATCGCAGCTTCGCCTGTAAGGGCACGGTGCGTTGCATCGAGGCAGACCATGGTGATCGGAATTCCTGACGCAAACACGATCGCTGCGGCGTCGGGATCAACGTACGAATTGAACTCCGCCGAAGCGGTGACGTTTCCTTCGGCGATTGCGCCACCCATCCAGCAGATGTGGGCGATCTTGGCCTTCAGTTCCGGGTGATCACGGAGCAGGATGGCAATGTTCGTAAGTGGGCCGAGCGGCACAAGCGTCACCGGCTCGCTCGCTTCACGGAGTAGCGTTGCAATCAGGTCTACTGCACCCGCGGCATGTTCAAGGCCGGTCGGCTCTGGAAGCTCTGCACCATCAAGCCCCGAGTCGCCGTGCACGTACGGCGCAACCCAGAGTGGTCGCACGAGCGGCACAGCGGCACCAGCGGCAACGCGCACATCGTTAGCTCCGAGCAGAGCCAGGGTGCGGCGCAGGTTCTCATAGGTCTTTGGCAACGAGGCGTTGCCAGCAACGGCGGTGACGCCGAGCACCTTCAGTTCCGGGCGGGCAAACGCAACAGCAAGTGCCATCGCATCGTCGTGGCCCGGGTCGCAATCGATGATGATTGGCAATGGCTTCGCAACGGTGCCGAGCGGTGCACGGCGTGGCGAAGGTGGGAACGGCGTAGAGAGCGGAAGTGGGTTCGGCTTCAGTTCGCTCATGGAAGCTTCGAGTAGATATCTACCATCTCGTCCGCGAATCGCTTGCTATCAATGGTCAGCCCAACGTCGCAGTTCGGCTCCAGCTTGTCGCGCTTGAGGCGGTATGGATTCGCATCGCCAATCGTGCGACCACGTGCCGGCCCCTGCGTCGCATCAACGACAACGTGATACCGCGCAACACCGACAAGGTCTGGAATGGCGAAGTGCAGCACCGCAACGGCATCATGAATCGCCATCTTCTCGCCCTGGCCCCACGCGGCGGAGCGATCGAAGGAGAACTTCAGCAGCTCCGCGGCGACCTTCGCCGATGCGCCAGGGAGGGCCGCGAGCCGGTCCAGGATCGAGCGATCGAGAACGGCGTGGTGCGTCACATCGAGGCCGATCATCGTGATTGGGAGGCCGCTGTTAAAGACGATCTCGGCGGCGGTTGGATCGGCATAGATGTTGAACTCTGCCGAGGCAGACGAGTTCCCCTCGCCCACCGAGCCGCCCATTAGGCAGATGTGCGAGATTTTTGACGCCAAGTGTGGGTATGAGCGAATCAGCAGGGCAATGTTTGTGAGCGGCCCAACAGGCGCAATCGCGACTGGCTCAGGAGACGCCTCCAAGATGCGCGCCATCAGCGCAACGGCACCCTCTGGTTCGGCGGTGCGCGGTGCCTTCGGCAGCTTGGTGTTGCCGAGTCCACCCTCGCCGTGCACCTCAGTGGCGCGCTCAAGTGGCCCAGCAAGCGGTCCGACCGCACCTTCGGCAACAGGCACGTCATCTGCACCGTAGAGATGCAGCAGGCGCAGGGCGTTCTCGGTGCAATGGTGCACATCGGCGTTCCCACCAACGCTCGTCACCGCAAGAAGGTTGATCTCGGGGCGCACAACGGCGCAGGCGATCGCTAACGCATCGTCGAGACCTGGGTCGCTATCGATGATGAGCGGGAGCGGCTTGGCAACGGTGCCGAATGGTGCCGTTCGCGGCGTGAGCTTCGCGTGATGGAAGGTTGGCCAACCAATAACCGAAGCGTCACTCACAGGCTACGCGCCCTATCCCTGGTCGTACGGACGGCCAGCCGATGCCGGAGCACGCACGCGACCGATGAGTCCGGCGACCACAATGATCGTGACGACGTATGGCATTGAGAGCAGGATCTGTGGTGGCAGAGAAACGCCGAGCCCCGACAAGAGCGTCGTAGCTGCCGTCGTCATGCCGAAGATCAGCGATGCGCCGAATGCGTAGATTGGATTCCATGCACCGAAGATCACCGCGGCAAGCGCGATGAAGCCCTTACCAGCGCTCGTGTTCACGCCGAACCCACCAGTTCCACTCAAGGAGATGTAGCTGCCGGCAAAGCCTGCAAGAAGGCCAGCAATGATCATGGCTCGATAGCGAAGCTTCACCACGTCAATGCCGACCGTCCCCGCCGCGTTCGGCTGCTCACCAGCAGCTCGGAGGCGTAGACCCCAGCGTGTTCGATAGATCATGTAGGTGAAGAAGAGCACGAGGCCAACGGAGAGATAGAAATATGGGCTCAGTGAGAAGAGGATCGGTCCCAAAATCGGAATCTCAGAGAGCACTGGGATCTGAATTGGACTAATACCGATCGGACGATTGAACTCGCTATGTGGCTGCAGCACGCGCAGATAGGCGAATGTCGTCACGCCTACGGCACCAATATTGATGACCGTACCGGCAATGATCTGGTCCACCTTATAGCGAATGCCGAGCCAGGCGAGGAAGAGGCTCACCCCGGCCCCAAAGATTGCGCCTGCGATCGGGCCTGCAATCGCGATGCCCGTGAGGCTCGACGCAATCGAGCCAATCATTGCGCCAAAGAGAAGCTTCCCTTCAATGGCAATGTTCAGGAAGCCGCTGCGCTCAGCCACGATGCCCGCGAGTGCGCCGATACCAACCGGAATGGCGTAGCTCAGCGTGCTGGTGAAGAAGACGGTGAGGTTCGCCGTGGTCCCGTCAAGCAGTCGCGCGAGTAGGGCGAATACGAGGATGGGCGATACGAGACCGATGGCGAGGCGCCACTTGAAGGTCGCGCCGCGCGTGAGCTGCAGCCCAGCCATAGCGCCGAAACCTGCGGTAACGATCGCCCAAAGAAGAATAACCGGGATGCTGAACGAGATATCGGTTCCACCAACTTTGTCAGCCCAGAACGCAAACTTCCCTTCAACCCCTGCCGAGCCTGAGGTAATCGCGAGGGAGAGGAGAGCGAAGAAGGCAAAAAGGCCTGCGCGCACCCGTGACGCAATCAGCTGCTGATGCGCATCTGCGCCGTCGCCCACCGAAGATGTGCGGAGACGCTTCGTGGCTGTCACTGGGGCAGCCTTTGATCGCGATGGTGCCGCAGACTTCTTCTTCGCGCTCACGTTGCCTCCTCGCGTACTCACTTAGACACCGCACGGGTGCGTCGACGGAATGGGTTCTTCAGGATGCCCAACGTTAGCTCTGGCGCTGCGATGAATGCGATGACGAGCGCCTGAATGAAGAGAAGCATTTCGATCGGGATCCCGGTTTGCACCTGCATGAGGCTGCCGCCGTGCTGCAAAAGCCCGAAGACCAACGCTGTCGCTACTACGCCGCTCGGGCGAGTGCCCCCGACTAGGGCGATGGCGATGGCAGTGAAGCCGACGCTGCCCGCGATCCCTGGTGAGAGCTGTTTCACCGTGCCAACAGCAACGAGTGCGCCGCCGAGGCCGGAGATGGCGCCCGAGATGAGCATTGCCGTGATGATTGAGGTGGTCGCACCCATGCCCGCATACTTGGCAGCAGCAATGTTGAGGCCAGCAGCGCGCAGCTCGAATCCGCGCGTGGAGCGGAAGAGGAACCAGCTCACCGCAACGGCCGTGAGGAGCGCGACGATGATGCCGATGTCCAGTCGGAGGCTTGCGATTGGCAAGATGCCGGGGAGGTCCACGAACTGACTGAGCTCCTTGGAGACCGGCTGAATCCGCGGTGGCTTCTGGATGAATTCGAAGTTGGAGACGAGGAAGAAGACGAACTGCCCCGCAATGAAGTTGAGCATGATCGTTGTGATCACTTCGCTCGCACCTACACGCGCCTTCAGGAATCCAGGAAGGAATGCCCATGCGGCTCCGCCGATGAGGCCAAAGAGCATCACAAGCAGGATGGCGATTGGGGCAGGCGTTACTCCGGCACCAAAGAAGAGTGCCGCAAGTGTGCCGCCAACGGCACCCATAGTGAACTGGCCAGCGCCGCCAATGTTGAAGATGCCCGTGCGGAAGGCGACAGAGACGCCAAGTCCGACGAAGATCAGTGGCACGGATGCAACGACGCTCTCAACGAGAGGGCGAAGGGCGCGCGCCCAGACCAAAATGTCGCCATTCGATTCAAGCGCTTTTTGGATCGTGGCTGGATCACCAAACGCCCCACGGAAGAGCGCGCTATACGCGACTGCCGCCCGGCCAATGCCGAGGCTGAGCGCGCCAATTGGGTCAGAGAGCAACCCGCCGAGCACCTCAAGGTCGGTGAAGACGATGAAGAGCGCGCCTACCAGAAGCGCGACAGAGATTGAGAGTGCGGGAACTCGTACCTTCAAACCAAACTTCTTTAGGGCGTTCACTTGGTAATACCTCCCATGAGAAGTCCAACGCGCTCACGCGTGGCCTGCTTGGCGTCAAGAATGCCCACGATTCGACCCTCGTACATCACGGCAACACGGTCGCCAAGCGCGAGAACCTCGTCGAGCTCGGTGCTCACAATCAAAACCGCAGCACCTGCATCTCGCTGCTCAACGATGCGGCGATGGATGTACTCGATCGAGCCGACGTCGAGACCACGCGTTGGCTGCGCAGCAATGACTAGGCGCACATTTCGGCTGAACTCTCGCGCAACGATGACCTTTTGCTGGTTGCCGCCGGATAGTGAGCCGATGTCGGTGTTGATGGATGGGGTGCGCACGTCAAAGTCTTTCACCGCCTGCTCCGTTGCCGCGGCGATCGCCTTTCGATTCAAGAGCCCGTTCTTGCTGTACTGCGGAAGGTGGTAGGTATTCAAGATGTAGTTCTCTGCCACTGTCATGCCCTTAATCATGCCGTCACGGTTGCGATCTTCGGGAATGTGCGCAACTCCTGCCATGGCGATCTCACGTGGCGAACCTGCATGAAGCGGCTTCTTCTCGAGGGCGACGGTTCCAGAGTCAACAAGTCGCAGCCCGGTCAGAGCCTCAACCAGTTCGGTTTGGCCGTTCCCTTGCACCCCTGCAACTGCCAGGATCTCGCCACTGCGCACTTCAAACGTTACGTCGTTGACGGCACGCCCACCGGCGTCGTTCAAGACATTCAGCCCCTTGACCTGCAAAATTGGTTCAGCAACGTGCGATTTTGAGCGGCTGACGGTGAGTTGCACTTCGCGACCAACCATCATCTCGGCGAGCTTGGCAGCGGTCGCCTTCTTTGGCGTCGTTTCGCCAGCGACCGCACCGCGGCGCAGCACGGTGATCTTGTCGGCAACGGCGATGACCTCGTTCAACTTGTGGGTGATGAAGATCACGGAGGTACCGCCCTTGGCGAGCCCGCGAATGATGTCGAAGAGCTCCTCCGTCTCTTGTGGCGTAAGCACGGCCGATGGCTCGTCGAGAACGAGGATGTCGCTCTTGCGATAGAGCGCCTTCAAGATCTCAACGCGCTGGCGAACGCCCACTGGGAGCGACTCAATCTTGGCATCTGGATCTACGTGAAGGCCATGCTTCTTTGAGAGCTCAACAACCTGCGCGCGCGCAGTGGCTCGATCAAAGCTGCCGAGAGGACCTTTGGTTGGCTCATTGCCGAGCACGACGGATTCAGTGACGTCGAAGACCGGGACGAGCATGAAGTGCTGATGCACCATGCCGATGCCAGCATCAATGGCCTGGGCAGGATCGCGGAAGATGCGCTCCTTACCATCAATAAGAATCTTTCCGGAGTCGGGTCGATAGAGACCCGAGAGGATGTTCATGAGGGTGGTCTTCCCTGCGCCATTCTCACCGAGAAGGCCGAGAACCTGACCCTTATCGACGGAGATAGAGATGCGGTCGTTCGCCAGAACGCCAGGGAACTGCTTCGTAATCTTCTGCAGTTCAAGCCTCATACGACGCGTACCCTCCCTACTCTGCCGCTGTATTGCCAGAGATACTCTTCCGCCCGGATGCCGAAGCACCCGGGCGGAGAGTGACTACTTCATCGCCGAAGCGATGGAGAAGTACTTACTTCTTTGCGTACTCCAGAACAACAACCGAGCCGTCAATGATCGCGGCCTTAAGGGCATCGACCTCTGCCTTGAGCTCAGCGGTCACGAGCGTACCGAAGGTTGCAGTCCATGCAGCCTCGGTGCGATCGAGCGTGGCGATCTGAACGCCACCGTTCTTGAGCGTACCAACGTAGTTGGTGCCGCCCAGGTTGCCTGCGTAGCTGGAGTTCACTGCCGTGATCACTGCAGCACCGATGTTCTTCTGTGCTGAGGTCAGGAGCGTTCCGCAGTACTCAGGAAGGCTGACGCACTGGTCGAGGTCCACACCGACCGAGTACTTGCCGGCATCCATCATTGCCTGATAGGTGCCGTTGCCCGTGGTGCCCGCAACTGCGTGCACAACGTCAGCGCTCTGGCCCATGAAGGCCTCTGCGGTCGTCTTACCAAAGTCCACGTCGTTGAACGGCGAGGTGCTTGGGTTGAACGTACCGGAAGCTGCGACTGGATCCCAGCCCAAGACGGACGTAGCAACGCCCTTCTTCTCGGCGTAGTACTTGGCGCCGGCGACCCAGCCATCCATGAACTTGGTTACGCCTGGGTATGGGGCTCCACCGTAGGTGGCGATGACGTGGGTCTTCGAGATGCCAGCTGCCAAGTAGGCGGCGAGCATCGAAGCCTCGTCGATCTGGAAGTCGATACCGGTGAAGTTCGCCGGAATCGTGCCATCCTCAAGTGTCCAGGTTGCGTCTACCCAACCGAATGCAATCGCTGCATTGGCTGGATCAACGACGGCTGCCTGCAGGGCGGTGCCCTGGTTGTAGCCGACGGCAATCACGGTATCGCAGCCCTGGTCGATCAACTGCTGAATGTTCGGCGCGTACGACGAATCATCAACAGCGGTCGTGTAGGCCGTGTCGAACCCGTCAGCCTTGAGTGCCTCGAGGCCCTCGTATGCCGACTGGTTGAAGTTCTTGTCGGCAGGTCCGCCCGTGTCCAACGAGAGGCATGCCTTGTACTCGGCCTTCCCGGCATCGACGGAAGCTGACGGCGAAGCCGTCGAGCCACCGCACGCTGCGGCGAGAAGAGCGAGAACGGTGAGGAGCGCGAACATTCGCGTCTTCATATGTATGTAGCCCTCCGCTATTTCCTTTTGCTCAGACGCCTACGGCGCCGAGCGGGTCAGCCATTCGCTGACCGTGGCGGCATTGTGCCTCATAACGGCGGGATATGCGCACGTATTGCAATTGGGTAGCGGGGCTGGGTTGCGGCTCTGTTACATACCCCGCTGCAAGAGCCACGATTCAAGGGCGTTCCTGAGGCGGGCTTTGGTTCCCTGGTCGGCAAAGGCGAAGTCGTATCCCGTTTGCGCCAGAGCGATGAGGTCTGAAACAGGAAGCCCGAGTCGACGATGTACAGAGAGGTACTCCTCTGAGAGGGTGACGTCGCTCACCACCAGGTCGTCGGTATTCAGGGTGATCGGCACGCCGCGCCGACGCAGTTCGGCGATGGGGAAATCGCCATAGCCGGGAACGATGGCGGCCTGGGTGTTGCTGGTTGGACAGAGGTCGAGCGAAACGTTGCGCGCGGCGAGCTCGGCGCAGAGGGCTGGGTCGTCCACGGCGACGCCGCCATGCGCGATACGCGCGGGCTGCACCTCAAGCGCACGGCGCACCTGCGCGGCACCGCCCCACTCCCCTGCATGCAAGGTGATAGCAAGTCCGCCGTTGCGGGCGATATCAAACGCCTCTTTGAATGTCAGTGGGTCGGGGAACGCCGCCTCCCGGCCAGCGAGATCGAACGCCACGACGCCAAGATCTTGTGCGGCGACGGCGGCAGCTGCGAGGTTGCGATTCTCTTCCAGAGAATGAGAGCGGAGAGCGGTGACGATCAGACGCACCTCAATGCCAGTTTCTGCGGCTGCGCGTCGCGCGCCCGCCGCAACGGCGGCGATCACTTGCGACTGCGTCAGCCCCTTTGCGGTGTGAAGATGTGGCCCCCAGCGCATCTCAAGGTAGGCGACGTTCTCGGCTGCCTTGGCGCGCACCAGCTGTTCGGCGGCGCGATCAAGCGCCTCGGCGTCTTGTAGGAGGGCGATTGGTAGGTCGAACGCGCGCAAGAGATCGGCCTGATCGGCGCAGCGCTCTGGGGCGACGAGGGCGGCGCGCATCCCTGCCCAATTCCGCGGGGCATCAACGTCCCGCGTTGCGGCAAGTTCGAGTGCCAGGGCCGGATCAAGTGAGCCATCGAGATGGAGATGTAGCTCAGGCTTCGGCATCTCAAAGAGGAGGCGACGGGCATCGTCGGCACGCTGGAACTCCATTGCTCCCCTCCCCTCACACCGTCTCGCAGGTTGCGCACCCGCGTGCGCATCTCCGCGAGAGAGAGGATACTCCCCCGTATGACCTCGTCACTGCCAGTTGCGACAGATTCACGAGCGCTCGGGGCCTGGCTCCGCGACGCGACCCCGGTTGACCGCGTGGGCATTGAGGAGCGTGTCGCCACCCTGAAGACGCGATCCATTAAGAAGTCCTCCAAGGTGTGGGCGCTCCGCCTGGCGCTGAGCATGTGCGACATCACCACTCTTGAAGGGAAGGACACGCCGGGGAAGATTCGCCAGCTAGCAACGAAGGCGATGCGCCCGCTCCCTGGAGATGCGTCCATGCCCTCGGTCGCGGCGCTCTGCTGCTACCCAGACCTTGTGGGCGTGGCGAAAGAGGCGCTCAAGGGGAGCAGCGTCAAAGTGGCCGCCGTCGCGACGGCATTCCCGAGCGGTCGCTCGTGGATCGACCTAAAGATTGCCGAGACGAAGTATGCGGTTGCCGCCGGTGCCGACGAGATCGACATGGTGATCGACCGCGGCGCCTTCCTCGCTGGTGATTACGCCAAGGTGTGGGACGAGATCGTCGCCGTGAAAGAGGCCTGCGGCCCTGCGCACCTGAAAGTCATCCTCGAAACGGGCGAGCTCGGCACCTACGACGATGTGCGACGCGCATCGGCGCTGGCGATTGCCGCTGGCGGCGACTTCATCAAGACCTCAACGGGCAAAGTCACACCCGCAGCGACGCTCCCCGTGACCCTCGTCATGCTTGAAACGATTCGCGAACATTGGAACCGCACCGGCAAGATGGTGGGCATGAAGCCTGCTGGCGGCATTCGTACGGCGAAAGAGGCGATCCAATACCTCGTAGTCGTACACGAAACGCTTGGCCCTGAATGGCTCACCCCCGACCGTTTCCGCTTCGGCGCATCGAGCCTGGTCAACGACCTGCTGATGCAGCTCGAAAAAGAGGTGACGGGCGCCTACGCCGATCCGGACGACTTCACGCTCGACTAGCGCGTACTGGCTGGCGCGCCGCACGGGCGCGAGATCGTCGGCTACGAGCCGATTGGGTGCCAGACGGTCTTCATCTCGAGAAAGGCGGTAATGCCGTCGATGCGCTCACCGCGCTCGCCGTCAAAGGCGTCGGCACGATCCTTCACCCCGTGTGGGCGACGTGCGACACGGGCGACGTGCTCGGCGGCACCCTGCTCCGCCTCGACGAGGAGCTCGTCTGGGCAGCCCCACAGGTCATACCCATCGATGTCGGCATGGCGCACCAGGTGCGGCAGGAGTTCGGCTCGGCGCGCGGTGATGATGTTCACCACGCCCGCCGGAACGTCGCTCACGGCGAGCGTTTCTGCCAGGGTGACGGCGGGGAGTGGTGCCGATTCGCTCGCCAACACAATCGCCACGTTGCCGCCGGCGAGGATGCCGCCGAGGCGCGAGACGAGGCCAAGGAGTGGCGACGCTTCTGGTGCGATTGCGGCGATGACACCGGTTGGTTCTGGGAGGGTGAAGACGAAGTGCGACGAGGCGACCGGATTCGTGCCGCCCAGCACGGCAGCGAGCTTGTCGGGCCAACCCGCGTACCAGACCATGCGATCGATCGCGGCGGAGACCTCGGCTGCGGCATCGGACTTCGACGCGCCGTGGTTGATCAGGTCATCGCGGAATTGCGCCGCGCGCCCCTCCATGAGTTCGGCAACGCGATAGAGGATCTGCCCACGCACCATGGCGGTGCGGGCGGCCCATGGCTCGGCGGCGATACGTGCGACACGAACCGCCTCTCGCAGAT
>CAIJIA010000128.1 GCA_903820655.1 uncultured Chloroflexota bacterium | reverse complement strand
GGCTGATGACCCTCTCCGCAGCACCACGAACGGTGAGCGGACCCCTCGCCGCATCGGGCCGGGAACTCGCCAACATCCTCGGCGGCACGCTCCTAGTGGATGGTGAGCGGGCCATTCGCGGCTGCGCGGTTGATTCGCGCGTTGCGGCTGCAGGTCAGATGTTTCTTGCCCTGCCAGGTGAGAAGACGCACGGCCTTCACCATGCCGGCGAGGCGTTGCGCGCCGGTGCGACGGCAATTGTTGTTGAGGGCGGAGATGCAACCGCAGAGCTCCGACAGATGGTCGCCGAAGTTGCGCTGGCGGTACGAGCGGCGGGTGCCTCGCTGATGAGTGTTGATAACGGACGCGTTGCCCTCAATCGTGCGGCAACGGAGTGGCGTAACCGCTTCACGCTTGAAGTGGTTGGCGTCACCGGCTCAGTGGGGAAGACCACCACGAAGCAGCTCATTGCCGCCGCCCTTGGGGGCGAGGCCGCCGGCTGTGCCGCCACTCCAGGGAACGCCAACAACGAGATCGGGCTGCCGATGTCCCTGCTGAATCTCCCCGACGGCACAACCCGCTACGTCGCCGAGATGGGGATGTATGTCGAGGGTGATATTCGGGCGCTCTGCACCCTGGCCCGCCCCCGAATCGGGGTGGTCACCGCCATTGATGCCGTACACGCCGAGCGGGCAGGGGACCTTGATGCAATTGAGCGCGGCAAGGGTGAGCTCGTTGCGTCGCTCCCGCCCGAGGGCTGGGCCGTCCTCGCCGCCGACGACCTCCGCGTCGCCCGTCTCGCCACGCGAACACCGGCGCGCAGCATCACCGCGGGGCATGCGGCAACCGCCGATGTTCAGATCGTTGATGCAGTGCTCGATGAGGCATCAGGTCACACTCTCGTTACGCTGCAGCTCCGTGCCGAGACGGTGCGCGTAGATCTGCCGCTCTTTGGTCTGCACTTTGCCAAGGCGGCGGCGCTCGCAGTCGCCGTGGCAGATCTTTGCGGCATTGCACCGATCGATGCAGCTGCCCGCCTCACCGCCGTGCAACTCCCATCTGGCCGCGCCACGGTGCGCATACTGTCGGGCATTCGAGTGATTGATGATGCATACAACGCTGCGCCGACCAGCATGGCAGCGGCATTGACAACACTCGCAGCCTGCCGCCCCCACCGCTTCGCCGCACTTGGCGCCATGGGGGAGCTCGGGTCATATGCGGCTGAGGCCCACAGTGCAGTGGGGCACGCGGCTGCAACCAGCGGGCTTGACCTGCTGATCGTCTTTGGCGCAGAGGCCGATGGCATTGCTGAAGGTGCGCGGTCAGGCGGCATGCCGATTGAGAAGATCATGCGCCTGAGCAGTGACGAAGCCGGTATTGCCGCCGCAGTTGGACTCTTGGGCGACATGGCTGCGTCGGGCGACACCATCCTGGTGAAGGCATCGCGTTCGGTTGAGCTGGAGCGACTAGTCGGTGGGCTTGCTGCCCGCTGGAGTGAGGAGGCGAAATGATTGCCATTGTTCAGGCGCTCGTACTCGCATTCGTGTGCGTCTTTGTGCTGATGCCGGCCTACCTGCGCCTCTTGAAGTACGCGGGATTCGGTAAGCGTGTACGCCGAGAGTTTGGACCTGAGTGGCACATCGTTAAAGAGGGGACTCCAACGATGGGTGGTCTCCTGCTTACGGCGATCGTGATCGTCCTCGCCCTCCTGCTTGATGCCGTCGACGCCTCCACCTACGCCGTCCTGCTCGCGCTCCTCGGCGTCACCCTCCTGGGTGCGTTTGATGACTGGCTGAATGCGCGTACGGGAGATGGCATCTCGGCGCGACAGAAGCTGCTCTGGCAGACTGGGGTGGCGATCATCTCCGCTGTCTATCTGCAGCAACACTTTGCCTTCAACTCTCTTGTCGTTCCGTTTGTTGGCGAGGTGCCGATCGCGCCAATCTTGTGGATTACCGTCGCTGTGGTCGCCATCGTCGCGACGAGCAATGGCGTGAACCTTACCGATGGCCTCGATGGGCTCTCTGGTGGGACCATGACCTTCGCCTGGATCAGCTACATGGTCATTGCGCTGCTGAACGCTCCAGGGCAGGTGAACCTTGCGATTGTCTGCGCGCTCATTGCGGGCGCCCTGGTTGGCTTCCTCTGGTTCAACGTCCATCCGGCGAGCGTGATCATTGGTGATGCTGGCGCGCTCGGCTTCGGTGCCGCACTCGCAGTCACGGGTCTGGTCACCGGTCACGTGCTGCTCCTGCCGCTGATCGGCATCATCTTTGTGGTGGAGACTGGCTCCGTGATCTTGCAGGTGGCGAGCGTCAAGCTCACTGGTAAACGCATCTTCCTCTTCACGCCGATCCACCACCACTTCGAGCGGCTCGGCTGGGCGGAGACGCAGATCACCTTCCGCTTCTGGATCATCGGTGCGATCGGTGGCATCCTCGGCATCGTCACCTTCCTGGCAACACGAGCACAAGGATGAACGACGGCGGCCTCACCCTGAACGATCTTGAGGCGCCAGCCATTGCGGCGGGGAGCCTGCGTGGGCGCAACGTCCTGATCCTTGGCGGCGGGCGTACCGGCCAAGCGACCGCCGCATTCGCCGCCGCAGCGGGTGCGAACGTGACGGTTCACGACACGGACACGATTGAGCGCGTGGTCGGCGCCGCCGAGGCCTTTGCCGGAGGCGCAATTCGCATCTCGTTCGGCAATGCCGATAACCTCGCACCGCTGCTCGCCGAGGCAGATCTGGTCGTGCATAGCCCTGCGGTAACGCTCGGATTCTCGACGGTGCGCCCCACCATTGAGCGCGACCTTCGCGCCTTTGCCGCTGCGGCGATTCCGCTGGTTGGCGAGAGCAGCACCCGTGGCCCTGTACTCATCAGTGAGCCCGAGTGGGCACTTCGTCTCCTTGGTAACCGTTGGCGTGTTGGTGTGACGGGGACAAAGGGGAAGAGCACGACCAGCAATCTGATCGCGACGATTCTGGCCCGCGACCCGTCGCACCCAGTGGAGCTCGGCGGTAATAACGGGAAGCCACTGATCGGTCGCGCCACAACGCTCCCAGCTGAGACACGTGTCGTCATCGAGCTCTCAGAGCTCCAGCTCCCATCGCTTCACTCAGGGGTCGATGTTGGCGTGTTTACGAACGTGACCGTTGATCACCTCGATCGCCACGGCAGCGTTGGCGCCTACCGCAGCGTCAAGCGACTCCTCGCAGATCGCATTACGGATGATGGCGTGATGGTCGTGAACCTTGACGACCCGGTGGTGGCCGCGTACGCGGGGATCGGGCGCGTTGAGACAGTCGGCTATCGCCTCAGCAGCCCAATCCCAGGCGGGGTCGGCATCGTTGACGGCTGGATCGTTGCCGCTGGTGTTCCGCGCGCCCCGCGATTTGGCGGTGGCGTCGCCGCGACTGGCCCTGGTGGCCGCATCATGCCGGTTGGCGAGATTGCACTGCCTGGCGAACACAGCGTGAGCAATGTGCTCGCCGCGGTGAGCGTGGCGCTTATTGCCGGGGTTGCGCCAGACGCAATCCGTAGTGCGGTGAGCTCTTTCACTGGCATCCCGCATCGACTTGAGACGGTGGCCGTAATCAACGGGATTCGCTACGTCAACGATTCGCAGGCTACGCAGCCAGACGCTGTTGCGGCCGCTGTGCGTTCGTTCCCAAAGCCACTCATTCTCATTGCCGGTGGGCGAAGCAAGGGGCTCGACCTGACCGACCTGGCACCCATCGTTGCCGAACGCTGCTCCGCCGTCGTGGTGATGGGGGAACTTGCAGACGAGCTTGAGGCACTCTTCCGCGGCGCAGGGCTCACGCGCATTGAACGTGCGATGAGCGTTGAAGGTGCCGTAGAGGCTGGAGCACGGCTTGCGCAGGATCTTGGTGCTCCAAGCCCCGATGGGATTCGCGCCACGCTGCTGTTGAGCCCGATCGGCTCCAGTTTTGACATGTACAACAACCCCTTCGGTGCGCGTGGCGAGGCATTCCGCGCCGCTGTCCTGGCGCAGGTTGAGGCAGCACGATGAGCCGACTCGTGCGACAGCCGGGTACGACACGCACGCCAGGTGCTCGCCCAGCGAACGGGAGTGCGCCGCAGCGCAGTGGCTCAACGCGCCAGCGCATTGCAAGCGCACTACGAATTGAACGCCCGGGAGAAGACAAGGTGATTCTCTTCCCCGCAGTCGTCCTCGTTGGGATCGGCGTCTTGATGGTCTTCTCTGCTTCGGCGATGAATAGCCTGATCAAGACTAACGATGCCTACGGGGCAGGTGGCAAGCAGCTCTTCTACGCGATCATCGGGCTTGCCGTCATGTATTTCCTCTCTGCTGCCGATTACCGTCGCTGGCGCTCCATTGCACCGCTCGCCATGATCGCTTCCATTGCCCTCCTTATCGCTGTGCTGATTCCTGGGGTTCCCACGGAGGCAGGGTTGCGACGTTCGCTCTCGGTTGGGCCGATCAGCATCCACGCTGCAGAGGCGGCCAAATTTTCGTTGATCCTCTTCCTGGCTGATTTCCTCGCGCGACGAGGTCATGAGATTGGCAAGACGTTCGAAACAATGCTCTCGCCACTCTTGGCGATCGCACTCTCCGTTGTCCTGGTGCTTGTTGAGCCAGACCTGGGCACCGCATCGATCCTCGGCCTGATCGGGTTTTCGCTCCTCTTTGTTGCAGGTGTTCCGCTGCGCTGGGTGCTCGTACCTGGGCTCGCCGCCGCAGGCTTGGCCGTCATTCTGATGTTGGCCAACGGCTATCAGGCCGCCCGCCTCGGCGGATTCAGCGATCCGTTCTCGGATCCGACCGGCTCCACCTACCAGACGCTTCAGGGTCTAATCGCCATGGCGGTCGGTGGGCCGCTTGGCTCTGGCCCCGGATCGTCCCAGCAGCTCGGGGGGATCAACATTCCGTATGCGTGGAACGACTACATCTTTGCAGTGATCGGCGAGGAGGCCGGCCTGCTCGGCATGCTTACGGTGATCGCCTCCTTCTTGGCGATCGCTCTCCGCGGTCTGCGAACGGCTCGGCGCGCCCCCGACACCTACGGCGCCCTGCTGGCAACAGGAATCGTGGTCTGGATCTCTGGGCAGGCGTTCGTGAACATCGCGGTGGTGCTCGCCCTTCTCCCAGTGACCGGAGTGCCGCTCCCGTTGGTCTCTCAGGGCGGCTCCTCACTCATTGTTCTGATGGCAGCAATTGGGCTGCTCCTCTCGGTGTCGCGTGAGACGATGGATCCAAGCCAGGCAGGAGGTAGTGATGCGCGTGCTAATCGCGGGTGGCGGAACGGGGGGACATCTCTTCCCAGCGTTCGCCGTAGCTCGTACGGTTCGCCAACTCCATACCGACGCTGAGATCAGCTGGCTCGGCGGCGCACGTGGCGTCGAGGCGCGCCTTGTTCCAGAGGCGGGATTCCCGTTGACGCTCTTGGCCGCCCCGAGCTTGCGACCGAGTGGTGCAGGGTTGTTCGCAACTGCGCGTGATGCCGCCAAGCTGCTCTGGTCGATCCCGCAAGCGATTCGTTTGATTCGTCGCGTTCGGCCCGATGTGATCTTTTCGACTGGCGGCTACATCGCCATTCCCACACTGATCGCCGCGTGGCTGACGCGCACGCCGAGCCTCCTTTGGGAGGGGAACGTGCAGGCGGGCCGATCTAACACCCTTGTTGCGCCGCTCGCTTCGCATCGCGCCGTTGCCTGGCGGCAGACCGCGGAGCGCGCGCCATGGAACGGCATCAAGACAACGGTGACTGGCACCCCGGTGCGCGATCTGGCGATCACCCGCGCCACCGCGCGAACAGCACGTGGGCTTACCGAGAGCGATCAACTCCTCTTGGTGTTCGGCGGTTCGCAACGCGTTCGTCGATTTGAGACGGCACTCGATGGTGCGCTTGCAACACTGCTCACCGCGTGGAGTGTCTTGCATGTCGTGATGGATGGACTCCCCGATGCGGAGCGTCGGCGAGTGAGCCTCCCTGCGGAGGTACGCCACCGCTACCTGCCCGTCGCATTTCTGGGCGGGGGAGAGATGGAGGCGGCACTCGTCTCCGCCGATCTGATGCTCGGACGCGCCGGCGCATCGACCATCGCAGAGGCTGCGGCTGCGGGACTCCCCGCCATCATCGTGCCGTACCCGTATGCCGGTGGCCACCAACGCGCGAATGCAGAGGCCGCCGCTGCGGCTGGCGCTGCAACCCTCATCAACGATGAGGATCTGACCTCCGAACGCCTGCTCGCGGCAGTTGCCAACTATGCGACCCCAGCACAGCGCGCCGCAGCGGCGCGCGCCGCCACAACGCTGGCGCACCCTGACGCGGCAGCGGTCATCGCCGAGAAGTTGCTGGAACTGGGCGGTCGGAAATGAGCGACGTGCACACGAGTCAGCCGTGGGCCGACACCGAGGTTGCGGCTCGAGAGCTGGAGCGCCGACTCAGCTTGAAGGTGCTGCGCAGCGAGCCCCTCGCCGAACACACCACGATGCGCGTCGGTGGCCCCGCCGACCTCATGGTCACCATTCGCGATCGCTTCGCCCTACGTGGGTTGGTTCGTCTCGCCGCGTCGCGCGGCTGGCCGCTGCGCATCCTGGGGCGCGGCAGCAATGTGGTGGTGGGCGACGCTGGCATTCGCGGCATCGTTGCCCTCAATCGCAGCGCGGGGTACGACGTTAATCAGACTGCGGGAAGGATCTCTTTCGATTCAGGCGTCCCCATGGCGAAGGCATCGACGGTTGCCGCCGAGGCGGGGCTCACCGGGCTTGAGTTCGCCCTCGCCATTCCAGGAAACATCGGCGGCGCAATCTGGGCAAATGCCGGTGCGCACGGCGGCGAGATGGCCGCGATCACCACATCCGTCACGCTCCTTCGGGCTGATGGCTCCGAGGTTGAGATCCCTGTCGCCGATGCCGCGTTCAGCTACCGCGAGTCGCGATTCAAGCGAGCAGAGGGTGGCGGCGAGGTGATTCTGGGAGCAACGGTCGCCCTGGCGCCAGGCGAGCCCGATCTGATTAAGTCGCACCTCGAAGAGATCCGCCGCTGGCGTCGCGAACATCAGCCGCTCGGGATTCCGAGCGCCGGCAGCGTCTTCCGCAACCCCCCAGGCGAGCTGAGCGCGGGCGCTCTCATTG
>CAIJIA010000127.1 GCA_903820655.1 uncultured Chloroflexota bacterium | reverse complement strand
TGGTCAATCATGCGGGGGAGTGTATCGGCTATTCTCTGGCTCCTTGGGCGGTTAGCTCAGTTGGTTAGAGCGCAGCCTTGACATGGCTGAGGTCACAGGTTCGAGTCCTGTACCGCCCACCAGAACCGAAAGGCGCGGAGAGGGGTCCAAGGGATGGCAGAAGAGGCAGCGGCAGCAGAGGTCGTCGAGATCGACGAGATCCTCGAGGCGCCCGCGCGCGGCTCTGCTGAAGAACTCCTCGATGCCGGTGCGAGCGATAACCTCAGCCGAATGCGGCACTCCGCCGCCCATGTCATGGCTGAAGCGGTCATGCGCCTCTTCCCTGGTGCACAGCTCGGCATTGGTCCTGCGATCACCGACGGCTTCTACTACGACTTCCTTCTAGAGCGAGCCCTTACGCCCGACGATCTCGCCGCCATTGAGGCCGAGATGGCCAAGAGCATCACCGCGAACCACACCTTCGCGCTCGCCGAGCACACGTTCGACGAAGAGCGTGCAGCACTGGTGCGTGCTGGCCAACCCTTCAAGATTGAAATCATGGACGACCTCGCCAAGGCTGCCGCCGCGGAGGGGAAGCCTGCTCCGAACGTCACCACGTACCAGCACGGCGAATTCCAAGATCTCTGTCGCGGGCCGCATGTCGAGAGCACCGGAAAGATCGGTCCGTTCAAGCTCCTCTCCATTGCTGGCGCGTATTGGCGCGGCAAGAACGATCGGCCAATGCTGCAGCGCATCTATGGCACCGCGTGGGAGACGCAGGAGCAGATTGACCAGTATCTCTGGCGCCGTGATGAGGCCCGCAAGCGCGACCATCGCAAGCTCGGCGTCGCGCTCGACCTCTTCTCCTTCCACGACGTATCGCCCGGGAGCGCCTTCTGGCATCCGAAGGGGCAACGACTCTGGCGCACCCTTGAAGGCGCCATGCGCGAGATGCAGGATCGACGCGGCTATCAGGAGATCTCTACGCCAATCGTCGTCAGTAAGACCCTCTGGGAGCAGTCAGGCCACTGGGATCTCTATCGCGACAACATGTTCATCATCGAGTCCGAAGGGGAAGAGTTCAGCCTGAAGCCAATGAACTGCCCTGAGAGCACCGTGATCTATCGCACGCGTACCCGCAGCTATCGCGACCTGCCACTTCGACTCTCCGAGTACGGTCGACTCCACCGCAACGAACTTTCGGGAACGCTGAGCGGCCTAACGCGCGTGCGCCACTTCATCCAAGACGATGGCCACATCTACGTACGTCCAGACCAGATCGAGTCCGAGGTAGCCGCACTCCTAGAAGAGGTGCGCGAGGTCTACGCCTGGTTTGATCTGCCCGTGGAGTTTGTCTTCTCGACGAAGCCAGCCAAGGCGCTTGGTGACCCTGCGCTCTGGGAAAAGGCGGAGTCAATGATCGAGAAGGCGCTGCGCGATTCCGGTGCGAAGTGGCGCCTGAATGCGGGCGACGGCGCGTTCTATGCGCCGAAGATCGACATCATCGTGCGCGATGCACTTGGACGAGAGTGGCAGACGGCAACAGTGCAGGTCGATCTTGTGATGCTTCCGGAGCGATTCGACCTCACCTACACCGACGAGGCGGGGGAGCGCGTTCGCCCGATCGCCATTCACCGAGCGATCTACGGCTCACTGGAGCGCTTCATCGGCATCTTGGTCGAGCACTACGCGGGCGCCTTCCCGTTCTGGTTGGCCCCTGAGCAGGTCGTCATCATCCCGATTGCCGACCGGCACCTTGAATTCGTGACGGCGGGTGCCGCAGTGCTGCGCGCCGCCGGTATTCGCGTCAGCATTGATGACTCCTCAAATCGCATGCAGAACAAGATTCGCTTGGCCCAGGAGCAGAAGGTTCCACTCATGCTGGTCGTGGGCGATAAGGAGATCGAGGCTGGCGGTGCCGCGCCCCGTTGGCGCGATGGCACCCAGGAGCCTGCAACCAGTTGGGAGGCCCTCGCCACCGCTCTCGCTGCCCGTTCCGCCGCTCGTACCGCCTGAGGGTGCTACGCTCGTTCTCCCCGCAAGGACACAGTCCTCGGGTTCAGCGCTGAAGATCGTGAGGGCCTGACCGATTAAGGATCTACGCATCAATACCCAGATTCGCGTCCCACAGGTCCGCGTTCTGGATGAAGAGGGGAACCAGCTCGGTGTCCTCGCCACCCCCGAAGCCCTGCGTCAGGCGCAGGAGCGCGGCCTAGACCTCGTAGAGATCGCCCCCACCTCGGCGCCCCCTGTCTGCAAGTACCTCGACTACGGCAAGTTCAAGTACGAGGCCCAGAAGAAGGAGCAGGACGCCCGAAAGCGCCAGAAGACCGCCGACCTGAAGGAACTCCGCTGCACCCCCAAGATCGGGGATGCCGACCTGCAGACCAAGATCCGCCAGGCCCATAAGTTCCTCTCCGGGGGCGACCGGGTGAAATTCTCGGTCAAGTTCCGCGGCCGCGAGATGACCCACCCCGAGATCGGCCGGGCCATTTTGGACCGAGTCGTGCAGGGATTGGCCGATGTAGCCCAGCTTGAGCGCCCCTCCCTCCTCGAAGGACGCTTCCTCTCGATCCAACTGGTAGCATTACCCCGACAGAAGGGTCAAGCGGCCCCGGCACCCGGCACCGATGAGCCGGCCGTACCAGCCCTCGAAGGGGAGTAACCATGCCAAAGATGAAGACGCACAAGGGCGCGCAGAAGCGCATCGGATTCACCGGCTCAGGGAAGCCGATCCGCGTGAAGTCGTGGCGTGGCCACCACCTTGAAATCAAGTCGTCCCGACGCATCCGTCGTTATGCGGGGAAGGCCGTTCTCGGCGTCACCCACAAGAATCAGATTTCCCGCCTGCTGCCGTACGGCGGCTGAGCGAGAACGAGAGGAGTAGAAGATGGCACGAGTTAAGCGCGGAGTTGCCGGACACAAGCGCCATAAGCGCCTGCTTCAGGCTGCTGAGGGGCGACGTGGCTCACGCCACAAGCTCATTCGTCCAGCGCGCGAAGCCTTGCTTCACGCCCTTGCCTACGCAACGCGCGACCGACAGCAGCGCAAGCGCCAGATGCGTGAGTTGTGGATCCACCGCGTCAACGCGGCGGCACGCCTCAACGGCATCTCCTATTCGCAGTTCATCGCCGGACTCAAGCGCAACAACATTGCGATTGACCGCAAGATGTTGGCCGACCTCGCTGTGCGCGATGCCGCGGCATTCACGGCGGTCGCGGTCGCAGCGAAGCGCGCCTAGCCCCTTCGGTCCGCGGTAGTGGACCTCGCAGCGCTCGAGAAGCAACTCCGATCCCTGCAGGGCGATGCGGCAACGCGCATCGCTGCGGTGGCTTCTACCCCTGATCTAGAAGAGCTCGGTTCGTCGCTGCTCGGCAAGCGCGGCGCCATCACCGAAATCCTTCGTGGCATCGGCGCCCTCCCGGCTGAAGATCGACCAAAGATTGGCGTCGTTGCCAATGAGGTTCGCGCAGCGATTGATGCGGCCATCACCGCCCGACATGCATCTCTTTCGACAGGGGAACTCCTCGCGCGCATCGAGCGAGAGCGGGTCGACGCCACCACGCCGGGTCCAGCTCCGCGCACCGGATCGCTGCACCCGATTCCGGAAACAATTGCTGCCATCGCCGAAATCATGGCCTCCTTCGGTTTCGTCGTTGCGGAAGGGCAAGAGATTGAAGACGACGTGACAAATTTCCAGCTACTCAACATTCCAGAGGATCATCCTTCGCGTGATCTTTGGGACACGCTCTATCTGCAAGAACCTGGGCGACTGCTGCGCACCCACACATCGCCAGGGCAGATTCGTACGATGCAGGCGGGCGGTCCACCGATTCGCGTGATCCTTCCTGGGCGCTGCTTCCGCTACGAAGCAGTTGATGCAAGCCACGGTTTTGAGTTCCACCAGGTTGAAGGGTTGCTTGTTGATGGTGGGGCAACGCTGGCCGATCTCAAGGGGATTCTCGACGAGCTAGCCAAGGGCCTGTTTGGTTCTGCTGCTCGTACACGGTTCCGACCGGGGTATTACCCATTCACCGAGCCTTCCGTTGCGGTTGATGTTTCGTGGCCGGGGAGTAAAGACGGCTGGATGACGATCCTTGGCGCTGGGATGGTGCACCCCGTAGTACTCGAGAATGGCGGCATTGATCCAGAGACCCACCAGGGCTTCGCGTTCGGCCTCGGAGTGGAGCGCATTGCGATGTTGCGACACGGCATCCCTGATCTCCGCGCCTTCCTTGAGAACGACCTCCGATTCTTGGCGGGCTTCCGATGAAGATTCCACTCTCCTGGCTTCGTGAATTCACTGATGTGCAGCTGACTGCCGAGCAACTGGCGGACGCGCTGACCCTGCGAGGCCTTGAGGTTCGTGGTGTTGAACGCTGGGGTGCAAGCTGGAACAAGATGGTCGTTGGCGAGCTGCTCGAGGTCGGACCGCATCCAAAAGCTGATCGCCTGCAGTTGACGAAGGTCCGCATTGGCGATGGCCCAATCCTCAACATTGTTTGCGGTGCGCGCAATATTGCCGCCGGGCAGCGCATCCCGGTAGCGCTTGTTGGCGCGGAGATGCCCGACGGTCGACGCATTGAGCGCGCTGAGAAGATGGGGATCGCCTCCGAGGGGATGCTCTGCTCCGGCCAAGAGCTCGACGCAACCGATGACGGTGACGGGATCCTGATCCTTGATCCGTCGGCCCCACTTGGAACCCCTCTCGTTGATTACCTCGGCGAAGATGTCATCGATGTCGACGTCAAGCCGAACCGCGGTGATCTCCTCTCGATTTTGGGGCTCGCCCGCGAGGTAGGGGCGATCACGGGTGCACCGGTGGTCTACGCAGCGCGAGCGCTGAAAGAGGGGGCCGATGCCGTGGGTGCAGGGCTGGCGCTGCGCGTTGCCGATGAGACCTTGGCACCACATGTGGCGCTGCGTGTGGTCGACGGTGTCAAGGTTGCCGCATCGCCCGATCGCGTGCAGATGCGTTTAAAGGCGGCAGGGCTCCGCTCGATCTCAAATGTCGTGGATGCGACCAACTACATCATGTTGGAGATCGGTAAGCCAACGCATGCATTTGATCGCGCCAAGGTGGGCGATACCCTACAGATTCGCCTAGCCAAGAAGGGGGAGAGCCTCGAGACGCTTGACCACGAGGTTCGCACCCTTGATGCGACCGATCTCGTGGTGGCCGACGAACGTGCAGCACTTGCCCTTGCCGGTGTGATGGGGGGTGCAAGCAGCGAAGTTACGCCGTCCACCACGAGCGTCATCATCGAGAGCGCCATCTTCGCCCCAACCTCAGTCCGTCGCTCTGCACAGCGACACAGCCTGCGCTCTGAGGCCTCTCATCGGTTTGAGCGCGGCCAAGAGCGCCGCCTCGCCGCCCTCGGCGCTGACCAAGTCGCTGCGCTCCTCACAGAGTGGGCTGGCGGCGTAGCCCGGGCGGGGCGGCTTATGAGTGGCACTGCAGACCTTCCCGCAGCAACGCTGAACTTCCGCCCGTCGCGTGTGCGCGCCCTGCTCGGCGTCGCCCTTACAGACGATGAGCAGATTGCGCTCCTCGGCTCTATCGGTATTAGTGCAGATGCCGCGGCGGATTCAACAAAGATTGTCGTCACGCCGAAGCGTTCTATCTCCGCCGCGAAGGGGAGTGCCCGGGCCGTTCGCGTGCCAAGTTGGCGCAGCGATCTCGAGATTGAAGCTGATCTCGCGGAAGAGGTTGCGCGACTGTACGGCTATGAGCGCATCCCAACCTCAATCCCAAGCGCCGACCTTCCGTCGCATCGGCCAAGCCCAACGCTGCTCCGTGATCGCGTGCGCCGTCTCCTTGCGGATGCAGGGCTTCATGAAGTTGTCACCCACGCACTCGTATCGGCCACGCAGGCTGAGCTCTGGAGTGAGCCCGCCACACTCGTTACCGGGCCACTGGCTGTATCCGAGGGCGCCGCAGGTGGTGCAGTAATCGTCTTGCAGAATCCGCTCTCTGCGGATCACGACCGACTCCGTCAGTCGCTTCTACCGAGCTTGCTGGACCGCGTTGACGCGAATCTTCGTTACGGGGCAACCTCAGGTGCGATCTTTGAAGTCGGTCGTGGCTACGGCAGCACCAAGGGTGCCCCGTCGGAGTGGACTCGCCTTTCCATCGCCGTATGGGGGGAGTGTGAGCAGGGTGTGCCGAGCGCAGGTGCGACGGCGTGGAACCTTGACGAACTGAAACGCCTTCTCGCACAGGTTGCGCACCTTGTCGGCGAACGACCAGCGTATGGGGAGTCGATCGAATCACCTGTGCTTCATCCTGGTATCAACGCTGCCATCACCGGTGAACGAATTGCCGGTCTTCTAGGAGAGCTCCATCCAGCATCGCCGATCTGGCGTGATGCGCCACGCATCCTGCTTGCTGAGGTGGCGATCGCGGGCCTTCAATCTGGGCGCCTTGAGGTTGCGAAGGTGGTGCTGCCACCGACAACGCCACCGGTGACGCGCGATCTTGCGCTCCTCATCCCCGCTACCAGCACCGTGGGCCAGGTGGTTGCTGTTGCGCGAAGTACTGTTTCGAGAGCCACCGCCGTTGAACTCTTTGACCTCTTCGCTGGCGCACCTCTGGCCCCAGGGGAGCGTTCAGCAGGGCTGCGCTTCACCTTCCAGCCAAGCGCAACCGGCGCGGATGATGAGGCGATCGCTACTGAGCTTGCCGCCTTCGAGGGGACTGTGCTCCGCACCTGCGGGGCACGAATTCGCGGCGTCGAGGGGCAATGAGTCCGACCGTACTGGTCGATCTCGTCGTAGTCGTGCTCCTCGTCCTGGCGGCGTGG
>CAIJIA010000126.1 GCA_903820655.1 uncultured Chloroflexota bacterium | reverse complement strand
GTGATCCTGAAGCTCTCCCCCGACTTCGACTACCTCGAGCATGCGCGCCTTGCCGAGGCGACAGGGGTCGCTGCCATCTCTGCCATCAACACGGTGAAAGGACTGCGGCTTGACCCAGCAACCGGTGCACCGCTGCTGAAGAATCGATATGGCGGCCTCTCTGGGCGCGCGATCAAGCCGATTGGTCTGCGGGTGGTGAGCGAGCTGCGCGAGGCGGGGATCAAGCTCCCGATCATTGCGGGCGGCGGCGTGCGCACCTTCAACGATGTGTGCGAGTACGGTTGGGCGGGAGCCGACGCCTGCTCACTCGGCTCAGAGGCATGGCTGAAGCGCGCCTGGTCACTCCCGTTTGCACCGCTTCATGCGTTGCACATTCGCCGACTGATCGGCCAAGTAGAAGGGTGGAGTCCACGATGAGAATTAGCGAAGCCGACCTCACGCCAATTGAAGCGAAGCTGGTTGCGGCGGCGCGCGCCATTCGCCCGCGCGCCTACGCGCCGTATTCTGGCTACGCGGTTGGTGCTGCGGCAGCCGACGAGAACGGCGGGATTCACGTTGGCGCAAACATGGAGGGCGTCGACTACACGCTGACCGTGCACGCAGAACAACACACGATGAATGCGATGCGCTTAGCGACCGACGCTCGGGCCGTAGCGCTCGCGTTCGCGGTGCAGTCGCCGGCCGAGGCGCCAGCACCGTGTGGCATCTGCCGTCAGCGCATTCGCGAGTTCGCCGCCAGCCTCTCTATTCCGATCGTCGCCGTGAACCTCGACGAGCACCTCGAGATTCTGCGCATCAATCGCTACCCGTTCGATCTGCTGCTGCCAAACTCGTTTGGCCCAGAAAACATCGGCAAATAAAAACGCCCCGCCGCGGCATGAGCCGCAACGAGGCGCTTCTATCTGATCGTCAGCGTTAGCTGCGAAGATCCAAATACGCCGCCCAGAGAACTGGGAGACTTACAAGAAACCCAAGTACGAAGACGATCGGATCGTTCACTTGCTCTTCTTTGCGAGCAGGTTGCCGAGCGAAAGGATCGCTGGAACCCACAGGCCGATGTAGATGGCGGTCTCCGTGCTCTGGGCAAAGCCAGCGCCGAAGTAGTGCGCAAGCGAAAGCGCAAGGCTGGCAACTGCAGCCACGATGTACAGGTTCTTCGAATCCATGTTTCCTCCCTAATGTTTGGGCTGAACTTCAACCCTGAACAAAACGGTAGCCGATCCCCCGAAATATCTCAATCTTGCAGGGCTGGAGCTGCCGGTTCATCGCCAGCGCTGAGTTCCACACGCTCAATCTTCTCACCGCGGTCGAGCACCTTCCTTGAAGAGATCTTGATCTGTTCGATGTCTTTATTGGCCTGGCTAAAGTGCGTTTCAAGGCTCTCAACACGCTCGCCGAGGCGGCCAACGTCGTCGAGGATGAGGCGCACCTCACGCTGGATGAGTGAGGCCTGCGCGGCGATCTTGGTGTCGATGTAGACCGAACGAAGATTGGTCAGCCAACCATGAATCGTATTCGGGCTGGCGAGATAGACCCGCTTCTTGCTCGCGTACTCCACCAGATCGGCGAAGTGCTGCAGTAGCTCGCCGTAGATGGACTCCGCCGGGATGAACATGAGGGCGAGGTCACGTGTTTCGCCCTTGATGAGGTACTTCGACGAGATGTCGTCGATGTGCTTCTTGACGTCGACCTTGAACTGGCGCTCGGCGACGATGCGCGTGGCGTCATCGCCAGCGGCCAACATGCTGCGATACGACTCGAGCGGAAACTTTGAGTCGACGGCGAGATCCCCACCACGCTCGCTAAAGCGAATGAGGCAGTCAACCCGCGCACGATTGGAGAGTGTCGCCTGGAATTCGTAGAGCTCCGCGGGGAGCACGTCTTCCACGATCTGCTCGAGGCGCACTTCGCCGAAAGCGCCGCGCGCCTGATTGCTCCCGAGAATGCCTACGAGATCGACGACCTGACCCTTCAGCTCTTCGATCTGCTGCTGGGCGCGGTCAATGATGCCGAGGCGTTCGCCCACCTGTTGCAACTGCTCGGTGGTGCCCTTTGCGCCAGCGGCGAGGGCCTGCTGCACGCTCTCTCGATCGCGGTTGGATTGCTCCACTAGCCCCTGCACCATGGCCGCGAGCTGCGCCGCCTGAATCGCTGTGTTCTGGTCGGGCGGGGTTGGGCGCCCGGCGCGCAGGGCTGCGGCGATTGCTGCGACGGCGGCGATGCCGGTGAAGAGGACGGCGAGTGCTACGAGGAGATCGTTCATGTCAGCCATCTTGCCTGATCAGTGTGCCGACTGTTTGGCACAGTGGCGAGGTCGATCTGGTGAACTACGCGCCTGGGACGGGTGCTGCGCGTTCGAGGAACTCTGGGATGCGCGTCAGGTCGACGTTCCCGCCACTCAGGATGACGACCACTCGATCGCCAGGGATAACGGGGATGTGGCCGAAGAGGAGTGCGGCAAGTGCGGCGGCGCCGGCGGGCTCCACCACCTGCTTGAGTCGCTCCATGGCGAATCGCAGGCCACCGAGAATCTCTTCGTCGGGGAGGGTCACGAGGCCATCAAGGAGCGAGGAGGCAAGCGGGAGCGTCCACGACCCGGCATATGGTGCGCCAAGTCCGTCAGCAACCGTGACCGGCGTGACGGGAACAACACCGCCCGTGTCGACCGCCTGCTTCACCGCAGACGAGCCGTCGGGCTCAACGCCGTAGAGGCGGATCTCCGGCTTGAGTGCGCGAAGGGCAACGGATGCACCACAGAGCATGCCGCCGCCGCCAAGTCCACCGATCACAACATCAGCTTCTGGGATCTGCTCAAGGATCTCAATGCCCATGCTGCCGTGACCGGCAATCACAAATGGATCATCAAACGGGTGAGCATCGATGAGGCCGCGCTCTGCAACGAGTTTGTTTTTCAGTTCGCCCGCGGTGCCCATGTGCCCTTCCACAAGATGCACGGTCGCGCCATACGCTTTGCAGGCGGCGATCTTTGCGGGCACCGCCTTCGCTGGCATGACCACCTCGACAGGAATACCGTAGGCGCGGCCAGCCCAGGCGTAGGCGGCGGCGGCATTGCCTGCGCTAAAGGTGATGATGCCGCGGCGCTGCACATCCTCAATGCCGAAGAACTCAATGAGTCGCGCGACGCGATTTAACATGCCGCGAACCTTGTACGAGCCACTGCGCTGCAGATGCTCTGACTTAAATCGCACACGTCCGTCGCCAAGGGCGGGGCCTCCGCTCCGGCGTAGGGCGTCGGCGGCGCCGACCGACGAGAGGATCGGCGTGATGTGCAGCTTCCCTGCGGTGCGCTGGACCGCATCCTTCACCGCCTTCAGATCCATGCTGAACGGCTCGCCGGTCAGGGGATCGGTCGTTGGCAGTGGCGGATAGGCCGGGCGCTGCTCGCGGGCTGGTAGGTCGGGCATGGGGAGAACGGTAGTACATGCGCGGGGGGAGCAGGTAGCCTGTGTGCATGCTGGAGATTCGACCCGCAACCTTTGAGGAGATCCTGACCCAGCGCCATGCCGTGCTACGCGCCGGGAGGCCGCTGGAGAGCGCCT
>CAIJIA010000125.1 GCA_903820655.1 uncultured Chloroflexota bacterium | reverse complement strand
GCCGCGCGCGCCAAGGGGGCAAAGGCCTAGGCGAGTCCGTGTGCGAGCAGGAGCTCGCGGTTCGCCAAGATCTCGCTCGTTGATCCGTCGGCCACGATTACGCCGCGATCTACCACGATGCTGCGCGGGAATGTGGCACGCGCCAACTCAAGATCATGGGTGCTAACGATGAGCGTCTGCGTGAGCGACTGCAGTAGATCAATGAGCTCACGTCGCCCGCGTGGGTCGAGCCCAGCAGATGGCTCGTCAAAGACCAAGATGCTCGGGTTCATCGCCAAGACGGTGGCAAGGGCGACACGCTTGCGCTGACCAATAGAGAGGCGCATCGGCGCACGCTGCGCGAGGTCAAGCGCGCCAACCGCGGCAAGTGCCGTCTCCACGCGGTCATGAATTGCGCCAGCGGTGAGCCCCATGTGCGTTGGACCGAAGGCAACGTCGTCCCACACCGTTGGGCTGAAGAGTTGATCATCAGGATCCTGAAAGACGAGCCCGACCTCAGCACGAACGCGGCCGATCGTCTCGTTCGACACCTGCATCCCCGCCACGTGCACCGTGCCGTGGGTCGGGCGATGGATGCCGTTGAGGTGCAGCATCAGGGTGCTCTTCCCCGCACCGTTCGGCCCCAAGAGCGCAACCTTCTCGCCGCCGGCGATCGCTAGATCGATGCCACGCAGCGCCTCGGTTCCATCGGGGTAGCGGAAGTGCAGGTGGGAGATCGCGATGGTGCCGTCACCAGTTGGTGTGAGCGGCGCCTCGTGGGCATGCTCGTGACCATGGCTGTGCGGCAGCGCTGCCCCTGGATGTGTATGCGGATGCTCGTGTTGTTCAGTCATACGTTCAGCCTACAGTCGCGGCAGCAGCACGCCAGCCAAGGTGAGGGCGAGCACTAGCAGGAGCACCCCAATCACCTTGAGCGTGAGGCGCGGATCTGCGGCCGGCATGGTGCCGATAGAGAGTGAGCCAGTCGCCCCGCGTGATGCGGCGGCCTCGTCAATGCGCTGCGCTCGGGAGTAGGCGCGCAAGAAGAGCGAACCAACCAGGCTTCCGGTCGTACGTGCGCGCCATGCGATGGTTCCGCCGATTCGCTCGCGACCCACGCCCACAGGGCTTGCAGAGCGCGCGGTTCTGGCGCGGAGCATGCGCCGTGCCTCGTCACGGAGGAGCTCGAGGTACCGAATCGTTAAGCCAGCGCTTGTCGCAATCACGTCGGGGAGTCGCATGCGTCGGAGGGCAGTGACGATCGAGGGTGCACTCGCGAGCGCCAAGAGTAGAACCGAAGCTTGAACGCTGATCCATGCCTTCAGGAGTGCGGTCAGCGCGATGCGCAGCCCCGCCCCAGAGACCTGCACGCTGAGCGGCCCCACGGTGCCGGCCCAGAGCAGCTCATCGCTCCGCGTGAACACAATCGGCACTGCAGCAACGACAAACGGCAACGCAACCAGTCCGCGCCGCGCGAGGCGACCTGGACTAATTCCGAGCAACGCGCCAGCAAACGCGAGCAACAGCCACGCAAAGAGCAGCGCAAAATATGAGCCTGGTGGCAGAAGTGCAACAGCCATGACAAACGCGAGCGTGGTGATCACCGCAGCGCGTGCGTCATGTCCGACACCGCGCGGTTCAGCAATCACGATTGCGCACGACTCCGCGCGAGGCGACCAAGTGCGAACAGCACGCCAATCACCACGATGATTCCGAGGATGCCAGCGACGACGGTCGATGCGCCACCATCAAGCCCAGGAATGGTGTAATCGGGGAAGAGTTCGAATGGCGCCCCCACCCCTGCATTCAAAAATCCGAGCTGCTCTGCAACAGCCTCGAGGCCATCTGGATCAGCGGATGCAAAGAGGCTGGCAAGAGTAGCCACTGCACCAGCGATCGCCACACCAATAATGAGGCGGCGCACCGGTGATGCCTTTGATGGCGCAGCAACGCCCGCCAAAATGTCTGGAGCGGTCTGCGCAATGAACGTCAGCGCAGCAACGGTGATGAGCGCCTCGCCAATGCCGATGAGGGCATGCACGCCGAGCATGGCGGGAAGTCCGATAGAGACATCAGTGGTGCCTGAAAGACCTAGTTGCAGCGTGGTGAATCCGGCCGCCGCAACAACGGCAAGCCAGGCGGCAGCTCCTGCACCAAGGATCGATGCGCTGCGACTCCCCCCGAACGCTGTTCCAATTCCGCGGGCAACAAACGAACCCCCGAGTGTGCCGATGATCCCCATGTTGAAAATGTTTGCGCCAAGTGCCAAGAGGCCACCGTCCTGAAAGAGGAGTGCCTGGATGCCAACCACCGTCGCCATCACAATCGTGCCCCCCCACGGGCCGAGCAGGTAGCCGGCGAGCACCCCGCCGAGCAGGTGACCACTGGTACCCGTTGCAACAGGGAAATTGAACATCTGTGCCGCAAAGATGAATGCGCCGAGCACTCCCATCAGGATCGGCTGGGCCGCAATCTTCTGGACATCGGCACGGCCGGTTCGACGTACGGCGATGCCCACCAGCACGGCCGTCGCAACCCAGAGCAGGAGGGAGATCTGCGGCGAGAGGAACCCATCGGGGATGTGGAGCTGGGGATACATCGGACCTCCTTGTGCCCAGCATCGATTGCTGAGCCGTATGGGGAGTCTATCGCAAAGTGTTGCAATAAGCCATCCCGTATCCTGCCTGAGATGGCTACAGCACCCGAACCGAAAGAGACGCTCGCCACCCGCCTCCAGGCGGCGGTGCAGGCGCGCGGCCAGCGCTGGACCGAGCAGCGACAGCTGATCGCCGACGTGCTCGCCGCCTCCGATGGTCACGCCACTGGTGCCGAACTGGTGGAGCGCGTGCGGGTGGCAGAT
>CAIJIA010000124.1 GCA_903820655.1 uncultured Chloroflexota bacterium | reverse complement strand
CGCGATCGCGCAGCAACTGCGCAGCGAATCGAGGGTTTGCTGCTCGCGACGGGGGCACTGCAGCGTGGACACTTCTTGCTCAAGAGTGGGCGCCACGGCGACCAGTACCTTGAGAAGTGGTCGCTACTGCAGCACCCCTCTGCCGCTGCAGAGATCACGCACGCACTCGCGGTGCAGAGCCTCGAGAACGTTCAGGCGCTTGGTGGCGACATTGACCTCGTCGTTGGGCCAACCACTGGGGGCGTCTTGTTGGCGTATGAGGTCGGCCGACTGCTCGGTGTGCGCGGGCTCTTCGCCGAAGAGGTGCGTGGCACTGACGGAGCCACGCGTCGCGAGTTCCGTCGCGGCTTTCGGATTCCACCACGCGCACGCGTGCTCTTGGTTGACGACATTCTGACTACGGGCGGATCGCTGCAAGCACTTCTTCCGCCACTGTATGCCGCGGGTGCGCATCCAATCGCCGCCGCGGTAGTCGCAAGCCGCACGCCAGGGCTCACCGCAATTGAGGCAGAGGGGCGAGATCCAATTCCACTGATCGCTGGAATCACGCTGAACTTGCCGACATATGAGCCAGGTGACTGCCCTCTCTGCGCGGCGGGGGAGCCGATCGGTGCCCCTGGGAGTAGCGGCCGCTAACTAGTTCGCAGCGAGTTCGGCGAGCGCCGCGTCCATCTCTTCGGGGCTAATGACCCCCTCGAAAGAGCGAAGGATGCGCCCGTCACGTCCGACAGTAAAGATCCATGGCTCAACCGGAAGCTGCCATGCGTCCACAATGCTGGTCGGCTGTAGTCCACCGCCAGTTGCAAGAACCGGAATCAGGCGCGTGCCGTTCCAACTCATCTGATACGGCTCAACGTGCATGATCACGACTCCCGGATGTCGATCGGCGGCGGCTTTCAAGATCGTGAGCGTTGGCCCACACGCCTGCGACACACAGAACGCTGGCGAGGCGAAGGCGATCAGGAACGGGGTCCCCGTGGCGAGGAGCTCCGAAGCCGAGTGTGTATAGAAGTCGTCCCGCGGGTCAGGGTCGGTGGAGATTCCGGCAACGCCGTGTGGATCAGTTGCGGCAATCGGTGTTGCGACGATTGGCGCCTTGTTGCCAGGTCGCGGCGCAATGCCGGCTGACTGCACAAATGAGGTGACGCGGATCAGTACGGTCGCACCGGCGGCGTCGGTACCGCTAATCACAATGCCGATCTCGCGCGCACCAACGGGGATCTCTGTTGTGCCGATAAAGAAGCCGCGCACGTTGGTGATCGCCCAAGTGAATGGAATCGGCGACGCAGCGGCAAGCGGTGTGCAGCCGTCGGTGGTGATGTCGAAGACTTCGCTCTTGAGCGTCCAGGCTGGGGAGCCGAGCGGGAAGCTGGCGCTGTCAACGAGACCGAGGATGAGTCGCGTCGCACCAGGGGCGAGATCGCTATTCGCCAACATCGGGAGTGGCCCAGTGGAGCTCGCCTGGCCCGCAGCTGGCCACACGTCGGTACAGCCGTTCCTGGCGCTACCGCCCGCGCTGGCGCTTGGGGTGGGGGTTGCCCCGCCGCACGCAACAAGAGCGGCACAGAGGGCGGCGAGAACGGTGCTGCGCAGATGCTTCTTCACACACCCACTCTATCCCACGTTTCCGAGGGTCGGCGTACCATCTGCGTATGAAGAGTTTCCGCACAACGCTGCGACTGCTACTCGGCGCCACCATTGGCCTCGTGGTCATCGGCGTCATCGTTCGTGCAACCGAGTCCGGGATGGGCTGCCCAGACTGGCCCCTCTGCTACGGGCAGATCATTCCACCAACCACTGACTCAGGAGACGTGATCGCCTATAAGGCGTGGCTGGAGTGGATCCATCGCACGATCGCGGCGGTGATCGGCCTGATCGCCTTGGCGTTGGTGTTCTTCGCGCTGCGCAACCTCAAAGGTCGTCGATCGCTACAGGGGGCCTCGGTCGCTCTCCTCGCACTCGTCCTTTTCCAGGCCTGGCTCGGACGCCAAACGGTTCTGGAGTCCAACTCGGGCATCTCTGTCACTGCACACCTCGCCACGGCGATGGCATTCGTCGGGCTCCAAGTCTGGGTGCTCGCTCGAAGTGGCTACGCCGAGACCCTCGCCGGCATCCGTCGCGCGAGCGGGGGCGTTGTAGCGCCGATCGTTGCCGCTGGGGGCATCTACGCGCTGCTGCTTTTCGGCTCAAATGTGACGGGCACCGATACCGGCCTGCTCTATCCAGATTGGCCACTGATGGGCGGCTCCCTCTTTCCGCCAATCACTGCACTCTCAACACCGATGATTGCGCACCGGTACGCGACCGCGATCGTTGCGCTCATCCTGATCTCGGCGCTCTGGATCGTTCGCCGCGAGAAGGGGAGTCCGGCGCGCGTGCGTCAACTGCTCACCCTTGCAACGGCGACTTTTGCGGTGCAGTGCCTCATCGGCGCGGCACAAATCTTCACCAAGCTCGCACCCTGGACGCAGACGCTGCATGTTGCACTAGCCACCATGATTTGGATCCTGACCGTCGGCGCCGCATCGATTGCACTGCTCGAGGGGCGTTCCGCAGGTGGTTCCGCGACTGGCGGGTCAGCGCGCAAACCGCAGACACGTCGCGAGACACTCTCCGCCTATATCGCGCTCACCAAGCCGCGCATCGTCGAGCTGCTGCTGATCACCACGATTCCAGCGATGCTCCTTGCGGCACACGGTTTCCCGCCGCTCACGCTGATCGTCGCCACGCTTGTTGGCGGCACGCTCAGTGCTGCGAGCGCCAACGTCTTTAACTGCATCATTGATGCCGACATTGACGCGCAGATGGCGCGCACCGCTGCACGCCCGCTCGTCACTGGCCGAATCAGCGTTGGCGCGGCGCTCCTCTTTGCAAGCATCCTTGGCGTTGCGAGCTTCATCTTCTTGGCACTAACGACGACGATCATGGCGGCGTTTATTTCGCTCCTTGCGATCGCCTTCTACGTGCTTATCTATACGTTGATCTTGAAGCGCTCGACCCCGCAGAACATCGTGATCGGTGGAGCGGCGGGTGCCCTTCCGCCGGTGATCGGCTGGGCTGCAGTCACGGGCGATATCTCGTTAGTGCCAATTCTTCTCTTTGCCCTTGTCTTCTACTGGACGCCGCCACATTTCTGGGCGCTCGCGCTTCGGATTGGTCCCGACTACGCCGCCGCAGGGGTGCCGATGCTCCCCGTGACCGCTGGGCCAGTGGAGACGGCACGGCAGATCTGGCTCTATACGATCCTTCTCGTTGCCATGAGCCTAATGCTGTGGGCGGTGGCGGGAATGGGCCTCGTCTACCTCGCAGTGGCCGTTATCGGTGGTGGGATCTTCTTGCTCCGAGCGTGGCGCCTGCGCAGCGATGTGCTCGGCGATGGACTACTGCGTGGCGCAACGCGCCTCTATCGCTTCTCAATCAGCTACCTCACGCTGATCTTCGCCGCGATCGCAATCGACTCGATTCTGCCGCGCTAGCGGCGAGGCCTTAGCGTCGATCTGCCGCCGCTGCCTGTCGTTCTGCACGTCCGCCGCGATCGAGTCTGCCAAGCCAGAACTGCACCTGTGGGCCGATGGTGAAGGCGAACCAGATCGTGCCGAAGCCGAAGGTGCCTCCGAGCGCGATCCCCAAGATGCCCACGACAACCTCAATGGCGGTACGCATCTTCCAGATCGGCTGGCCGGTGCGGTGATGCAGCCCGGTCATCAGGCCGTCACGCGGTCCAGGTCCATTACCGCTGCCGATGTAGATACCCGAGCCGATACCAACAACTGCCGTGCCGGCGATCGCGAGCGCACCAGCGAGGAGCGGCTGCGCGGCGATTTCTGCTGCCGGCGGAACGCCGAGGTAGGCGAGCAGGGCAAGCTCGACGTTCATCACCCAGCCGATCACCACGATGTTGCTGAGTGTGCCGAGTCCGGGGCGCTGTCGAAGCGGAATCCAGAGCAGCAGCACGAAGATACCGCTCAGCTGCGCAGCGGTGCCGATCTGAATGCCGAGCTGCTTGCTGAGGCCCTGGTGCAAGATCTCCCACGACGGGAGGCCGACCCCTGCGGCGAGCATCATGACGAGGCCCGTGGCGAAGACTGCCTGGCCGGCGATGGATTGGGGGAAGCGCTTCAGCGCATCGGCAGTGATCGCCTGCGAGAGCCAGTTGCTGCGCGGAGTCGTCATGCGGGTCCCCTTACTGCGGCGTGGCTGCCGCGCGGCGAAGGCGGTCCGCAATTGCCGAACCGAGGCCACCCTCAGGATAAGGGGCGGCGATGATTCTCGCGGCGGGTACGGCACGGCTGATCAGTACGGCCTCAAGTTCATGCAGGCGTTCGAAGAGATGGGCGGCGGCGGCAACCGAGTCCAGCGTCTCAGAGAGCGCAACACTCGCATGCACGGTGACCCCTGCAGCCGCAGCGAGCGCCTCCAGGTGCGTGAGGGACGCGCGATCTGGCGCCAGGAGTGCGCACGCTGTGACGCCTTCAGGGAACGCTGCCGTCACCAAGAGGAGCGGGACCATCGGCGCGTAGTGTGACTCGGTCATACCGGGCGCTTGCAGTGGCATGCCAGGGCGTGCCGTTGGTGTAGCGGCGACGACGCCGCCGTGATCGGCGAGCACACGTGCGAGTTCTTCAAGCGGGATGCCGCCATGTCGCAGGAGGCGTGCAGGTAGATCAACGTCAAGCGCGACCACACTGGACTCAACGCCAATCTCCGTCGCTTCGCCGAGCAGTACTGCGTCAATGCGTCCATCGAGCTGTTCGAGCACATGGTCGGCGGTAGTGGGTGAGAGGCGACCGAAGCGGTTCGCGCTTGGAGCAGCGAGTGGCGTTCCTGCCGCGCGAATGAGGGCGAGCGCTGTCTCGTGTCGCGGCAGGCGCACGCCAACGGTCTCGAGACCAGCACGCACTAAACCGGGAACCTCAGGTCGCGCAGAGGCAACGATCGTGAGCGCACCAGGCCAGAAGGCATCCGCAAGGATCGCGATACGCGGATCGGCGAGCGCAGCCTCGGTGAAGAGGTGGGTGAGGTCGGCGCGATCGGCGATGTGCACGATCAGTGGATCAAAGGTTGGGCGACCCTTCGCCTCAAAGATGCGTGCGACCGCGGGCGCATCAAAGGCGTTTGCCCCAAGGCCGTAGACCGTCTCAGTGGGGAAGGCGACGAGGCCGCCCGACCGAATGATCGCCGCCGCGCGCGGCATTGATTCAGTTGCCGAGTGTGGCGTTCGTGCGCGCAGTCGTTCGGTGATCACGCCGGTCGTGCCACGTCAATCATCAGCGCCGCGTGATCCGATGGCGACTCACCCTTGCGGCCGTCGCGGTCCACACTGCTGCTGACAATCGCACCAGCACGTGCCTCCACGAGAAGGTGATCAATGCGCATCCCCCAGCCGCGATGGAAGGCGCCGCCGCGGTAGTCCCACCAGGTGAATGGAGCACGCTCCCCTTCAGCCGCTACGGCTTGCGCCGCATCGAGCAGCCCAAGGTCAACGAGGGCGTTCCAGGCATCGCGCTCCCGTGGGGTGACATGCGTCGCGCCAACGAGCGCTGCTGGGTCCCACACGTCGGCATCAGTCGGCGCCACATTGAAGTCACCGCCCAGAAGTAGCGGTGCGGTTTCCGTGATGCGTGCCGCCGACCAGGCGCGCAGGGCGCCGTACCAGTGCAACTTGGCGTGGAAGTGCGGTGCGTCGACCTCGCGTCCATTCGGCGCGTAGACCGACGCCACGCGTAAGCCGCCACAGACGGCGCTTAACAGCCGCGGTTCACTGAGCAGATCGGGGAGTGTGGCGTCACTCCCCTGCGGCGCATAGTCGGCGATGCTCTCCTGTACGTCGCTGAGACCGTGTCGCGATGCGATCAGCACCCCGTTGCGTCCGCCGGCACCGAGGGCGGTAACTTCATAAGATCGCGTCGAGAAGAGTCCTTCTGGAACCTGGGATGGGTTGCACTTCGTCTCCTGCAGCAGCACGATGTCTGGCTGTGCTGCATCGAGCCAGGCGGCAACTCGCTCAGCGCGGGCGCGAAGGCCGTTGACGTTCCAGGTGGCGATGCGCAGTGTGGGCGCTGTCATGGGTGCCCCAGGTGTTAGGAGCGAGGCCCGCGCAAGATCGCGCCAATGATGCCCGCGTCGAGTGGCGCACCCGCCTCGCCGG
>CAIJIA010000123.1 GCA_903820655.1 uncultured Chloroflexota bacterium | reverse complement strand
GAGCTGCGCACCTACCTCATGCAGATGCGTCGCTATATGCCAACCAAGCATGTTGGGCTTCTTGAAGCGTTCGAGGCGGGTCCAACCGCGCTCAGCCGCGTTGTCGCACTCGGCAAGAACGCGCCGGCCGGGCTCGTGGCGGCGCGCAATCGTGCCGTTGATGTGCTGCGCGCCTTCCGTGCGCTGCATCTTGAGTACGCCGCGACGTACATCAATCGCCAGGCGGCGGCGGCAACGGGGAACCCAACGGATGTGGGCACCGGCGGCACGCCGTTCATGAAGTATTTGAAGAAGCACCGCGACGAGACGGAGTCTTCGCTCACCAAGAGCTAAGGCTTAGCGGCCGACCAGACTCCGCAACACGAAGCGCAGGTTCGCTGGCCGCTCTGCCATGCGACGGAGCGAGTACGGCCACCAGTCGGGGCCGTACGGCGTGTAGATGCGCACGCGCCAACCATTCGCAACGAGTCGTTCGGCAAGGTCAGAGCGCACGCCGTAGAGCAACTGAATCTCGCCGCGCGCCTGGGCAGCGGCACCGAGCTTGGAGATGATGCGATCGTCATGCGTGCCGAAGGCAATCGGCAGGTTCGTTGCGATCAGCCGTTCGGCGAGCGCCAGGTAGGCCGCATTCACCGCCTCGATTTCGCCGACACCCTCCGCACCCGGATCGTAGGCTCCTTTTACCAGGCGCACGGGAATCCCTGCGGCAATCAGGCGCTCAAGGTCTGCACCCGAGCGCTGCATGTTTGCCTGCACCACCGTACCGACCGGTCGGCCAGCTGCACGTGCCACGCACACGATGTCGTGCAGTTGATCGAGGCTGTGTGGGTATTCGGCATCAACGCGCACGAAGCCGCTCACGCCCTGCGCCGTCGCCAAGATGCGGTCGAGCCGCGCGGCAGCAACAGCGTTCCCCTCACTGAGACCGATGGCGGTGAGTTTCACGCTGACGTTTGGTTCCAATCCTGCAGCGGCTTGTGCGGTGAGGAGGGCGCTCGCATCCGCGGCGTAGCTGTCGGCACTCGCACCGGTTGAGGCTTCGCCGAGTCGGTCGAGGGTGACCGTGAAGCCGCGGCGCTTCAGGTCGAGCGCCACCTCAACAGCAGCAGGAATCGTGTCGCCGGCAACGAAGCGACGAACAGATCGACGGCCCCACGCGGTGCGCTGTACGAGTCGCCCCAACGCTGCGGCGCGACTCATGCGTAGGAGTACGTTGCGGCTGAGGGCGAAGAGCGGATTCACGCCTGAATCCTAGCGTGGCTGCGGTGACTTAGGGGCGGTCGCGGAGGCGAATGAGGGCGGCGACCGCCTCGTCGACCGACCAGACCACCTCGCCCGATGCGCGGATCGCACCGACTACGAAGAGGTTGATGCCGTCGGCGGGAACGAGCCCCTTGCGGCGCGCAACGCGCATGTCGGTACTGAGTCCAATGATCCCCTTGTAGCGCGCAGGATCCTGCGCAGCGAGGCGGCTGAAGATGCCGATCTCCACGGAGGTGCCGTCGTCGACCTGGGTGCCATCAAGCCAGGCGAGCACCGCGTTTGCACCCATCACGCCAGCAAGATCCACGGCGTAGACCTCGTCGGCGGCGGCGTCGCCATCGGAGCGCATGAACTTCTGCTCGGCGAACTGCTCGTGCGGTACGAAGACGTCAAAGCCCTCGGCGCGCAGCCGGGCGGCAATCGTGTCAAGGAAGCCCCGCTCGGCGCTGGAGAAGAGTGGTCCGGCGAGGTAGATCTTCATGGCGGCAGTATTGCGCACGCGCCGCGCCTCCTGATGGAGCGTTGCGGGAGCGGGGTAAACTGTGTGCAGCGGCACTTCGCCAGCTAGCAACAGAGGGGGCTTCATGAGCGACGAGCAGAAGGTCAAGATCACCGTCAAGGACAACGGCTCACTGCGCGTGGAGGGCGACTTCACCATCGTTGACGTTGAGGGGAACGAGATTCCGCATGAGGGACCTGCTGCGGGCCTCTGCCGTTGCGGCCACTCCGCCAACAAGCCGTTCTGTGACGGCTCCCATAAGGAGCGCTTCGAGAGCGTCGTCCGCGCCCCGAAGGCGTAACGCGCGCCGCTAGGTGCGGCGGAGTGCGGCGCGGCCGCGCAGCATTGCAGCGACCGGAAGCAGAATGAGCGCGGCGCCGAGGAGTCCGAGCGCGGTATAGCTCGCCACGGCAACGACGATCCCCGAGCCGAGTGCCGCAGCAGCGGCTGAGCTCCAGATCATGGCGTCGGTCGCCCCTTGTAGCGTGGTGCGCTCAGCGCCGTCGAGCCCCTCGGTGAGGAGCGCTGAGCCGGCGACGAATCCAAAGTTCCAGCCGACGCCAAGCAAGAAGAGGGCAATAAAGAGAATCGTTCCCCCATCGGGCGGCGCGACTGCGGCGAGCACCGAAGCGAATGCGCTCAACGCGAGTCCCACGCCGATGATGGCCGGGGTTCCGAAGCGCCCAGCGAGTCGACCGGAGACTGGCGAGAAGGCGAACATGCCAAATGTGTGTCCGCTGATAACGAGGCCAACGGCGTCGAGGCCATGGTGGTGTTCGGTCATGTGCAGCGGCGTCATCGTCATCACCAGCACCATCACCACCTGCCCAATAATTAGTGCCACAACGGCGGTGAAGATGCGGGGTCGCGCGAGCATCTCGCCGAGTGACGCGCTCGCGCGGTCCAATGCACTCGCGCGCGCGGGCGCAAGGGTCGCGGGGTCCGGGCGTAGGGTAACGAGCGTGAGCAGCGCAGCGGCGGTCACAAAGAGCACCGGCACGCCATACACACCAGCGAGTCGCGGCAGGTTGAACCCTTCGGCGATGTTCCCCGAGAAGGTGACCAGGTTCGGCCCAACGATGGAGCCAAGCGTTGAGCCCCACACAACAAGGCCGATCGCCGAGGCGCGACCCGTCTCGGGATACATGTCGGCGGCGGTGTAGCGCGAGAGTTGATTGGCAGCATTGGCGCAGCCCATCGCTGCGGTGGCAACGATGAAGAGCGGGAACGAGGAGAGCACCACGGCGACTCCAGCGGCGAGCGCGCCAGCGGCACCGATGCTGTAGCCGAGCACGAGCCCTGCGCGTCGGCCGTAGCGCACCATGAAGCGCGAGAGAAGCTGTGAGGCGGCGGCAGAGCCGAGCACGATCGTTGCCCCTGGAAGCCCAGCGAAGCTAGAGCCACCAGAAAGTTGCTTCGCCACGATCGTGGCGATGGTGATGGCGGCGATATAGCCGGTGCTGCCGAGGCCAACGCCCAAAACGAGCGACGTCTGAAGTCGGCGCCTCGTGACCGCGACGCTCATGCCGACGGTGCGGTGGCGAGCGCCTCGTAAATGAGTTGGAAGATCTCGGCAGACTTCGGCTCGTACGCCACAAGGGCGTTCGGCTTCTCTTTCTTCGACTGCACGATCGGGCGCTCGTCGACGGCGGTCATGCCGCGGGTAAACTCGCCGTGCAGCTCAATGTCAACACGCTTCTGGCGCAGATCAAAGAGCTGCGGGTGCGTCACGGCAAAGATGGCGCATGGGTCGTGCAACGGGCCGCCGTAGACGCCGAGCTGCTCGCCGTACGTCGTGGAGAAGAAGTCGAGCAGCTCAGCGGCGAACTTTGCGCTCGGTGTGCCGAGCGAAAGAACGCGCTGCACGAACTCCTTGGTGATGACGACCTGGTGCGTGGTGTTGAGGCCGACCATCTTGAGTGGTCCGCCGTAGTTGAAGACGGTGGAGGCGGCCTCGGGATCAGCCCAAATGTTGAACTCAGCATGTGGGGCGCGGTTCCCGTGCAGTGTGCCGCCACCCATCAGCGAGATACCCGCGATGCGCTTACCGAGGTCGGGCGCGGCGCGCAGGGCAAGGGCGATGTTGGTGAGCGGGCCGAGTGGCGCGAGCCAGACCCCTTCGCCTTCGTGCTTGCGGACGAGTTCGATGATGGCCTCGACGGCGCCCATCTTTTCGGGAGTGCGACGCACCGGTGGCAGCTCAGGGCCACCAAGCCCTGACTCGCCGTGAATGTGCGGGGCGTTGCGCGGTGGTGCCACGAGCGGGCGGTCAGCGCCAGCGAAGACGGGGGCGCTGATGCCAAAGACATCGCAGGCGATTAGGGCGTTCGGTAGCGTGCGCGAGAGGGGCGCATTGCCGTGCACGGCGGTGATGCCGATCAGGTTGGCGTAGTGGTTGGCAACCACCAGCGCGAACACGTCATCGTGTCCTGGGTCGCAGTCGACGATCATCGTGGGGCGCTTGGCGGCGGTACTCATGCGCGAACCTTAGCGCACCAACGCCTACCCCCGTGCGTCATACTGCACCCATGAAGAGCACCCCCCGCCAGGCGAGTGAGTCCCAGTTTCGGCCTGAGATTGAAGGGCTGCGCGGGCTCGCCGTAGGGCTCGTCGTGGCGGCGCATGCTGGCCTACAGATCCCTGGTGCAGCGCTCGGGCCCGACATCTTCTTCGCCCTCTCGGGCTATCTGATCGTGGGCATCCTGCTCCGTGGCCTCGAGGCCGGGCACGGGATCAGCTTCCGCGACTTCTATGCACGACGCATTCGACGAATTGCCCCTGCGCTTGCCGCCACGATTCTGCTGACTGTTGCCGTCGTTGCCCTACTGAACGACCCAACAACGCTCGCGCGCACGGCGAAGGATGGCGCCGCCGCCCTCGCTGGCGCGGCGAACATCACGTTCGGACTGCAGGCGGTTGACTACTTCGGCAGCACCGAACCATCACCGCTGCTCCCGCTCTGGTCGATTGGCGTGGAGGAGCAGTTCTACCTACTGGTACCGCTGCTCCTGGGCATCGCCTGGAAGATTGGTAAGCGTCGCGCGATTCTGATGACGCTCGTGATGATCGCCCTCGGATCCACCATCGCCGCAGCGCTACTGACGCCCGCCGAACCGATCTGGGCGTACTACCTGCTACCAACGCGCGCCTACGGCCTTGCCGCTGGCGGCCTACTCGCACTGCTCGAGACGCGCGCGCTTGCGAGCAACGCACTCCGACGTATCCCCCTCGCGCCCATCGGCTTTGCGATCATCGTGGCCCTCACGCTCCTCCTTCCTGGAGAGAAGGGCTACCCCGGGCTCGCAGGGCCACTCTCGGGTGTTGCCGCTGTCGCGCTCGTTGGCGGTATGGCGACGATCGGGCTTCGCGGAACCGTGAGCGCAACGGGTGGTCGAGCGATGCGCGCACTCTTCTCCATCGCGCCCCTTCGCGCCATTGGGCGCATTAGCTATAGCCTCTACCTCGTGCACTGGCCAATTCTCATCCTGCCCACGTATTTCGGCATCACCATGAACGAAGGCGCGACGGCGCTCGCCGTCCTCGCCAGCGTGCTCGTTGCTGCGTTGATGTATCGCTTCGTGGAGCAGCCGTTCCGCAAGGGCTTCGCCTTAAGTCTGGTGCCTGGCACCGTGCTCCGTCGCGGTGGTGTGGTGCTCGCGAGCCTCGTGCTCGCGCTCGCTGGCGTCGGCATTGCACCAGACGTTGCCTCTGCCGAGCCTGGCGCCAGCGATGATCCTGGGATCAGTGTTGTTACCCCGACGCCGAGCTCGAGCGTCGTCATCGTGAGCCCCTCCCCCACCCCGTGGGCCCCGATCTCGATTGGTGGCACGATCGTGCACCAGCTGACTGGTGCCGTGCCCGCCAACCTCAAGCCGGCACTAAATCGCGCCGCGGGTGACGCCGACAACATCCTGAATAAGGGGTGCAGCCGTGATCACTACGGCGAGACGGTTCCCGTCTGCTACTACGGAAAGAAGGGCGGCACGCGGATTGTGATCCTGGGCGACAGCCATGCTCTGCATTGGATGCCGGCCCTTGACCTGATCGGCAAGGCGTACAACTACGAGATCATCCCGATTGCCAAGGTGAACTGCGTCTTTATGGACGTCAAGCTCTATGCCTATCGACTCGGCAAGTCGTACACCTCATGCACGAAGTGGCGGCTTAATGCAATCGCCAAAATCAAAGAGCTCAAGCCAACGCTGGTCATTCTCTCCCATACAGAGACCCGCGAGGAGGGGAAGCCGAACGAGATCCGACCGCAATATTACGCCGACGCCGTGGGCCGCATGCTCGATAAGATTCCGTTTCCTGTGCTGATTTTTGCCGAGACGCCGAACGGAGAGATCAACATCCCCACCTGCCTCGCTCGCAACAAGAGCAACGTTGCGAAGTGTGTCACCAAGAAGCCTGATGTCTATCCGGCATGGGGATACGGGCGAGACCTGCTCGTGGCCAAGCAGCGCAACCTACCGCTCTTCGACTTCACCGCCGCCCTCTGCCCTGGCACGAAGTGCGCGCCAATCATCGATGGGCGTGTTGTGTTCCACGATAACCATCACCTCACGACAACCATGGCCAAGTACCTCGCCACGCCGATCGGCGTCGCACTAGCCCAGGTGATCGCCGGACTCCCCCGCTAACGCGAGAGGCCCCGCCGTTCGGCGAGGCCTCTCAAAACTCCCTGAGCGAGAACCTATGGGGCGATCTTGCCGGTCGCCTTGCTCCAGCGGTAGACGGTGCCAGACTCGTTCTTGGCCGTCACGCGCAGGCGCAGGTACTTCCCCTTATCGGCCGTTACCGCCTTGTACGTTGCCTTGGTTGCACCGCTAATCGCCACACAGCCCGAGAGGCTGCTGGTGGCTGGCGTTGTCGTGCCCGCCGCCGAGCAGCGATACCACTGCGCACTAGTGATAGCCGAGGGGACCCCCGACCAGCTGCCACGCGCACCGGTAAGTACCTTGCCAACTTTCGCCGTACCCGTGATTACTGGCGCCGCTACCGATGCCGGAGCTGCCGGAGCCTGCATCCAGGCGTACTCCTGGCCTGCGCCTGGCGCATTGATCTGAACATAGAGCTTGTCGCCCGACACAGTGAGGCGGCGCTGCATAAATTCACTGAACAACCCTGCATCCGGTAGTGGCGTCACCGTTTGCACTGCGAAAGAGGATGCCGAATCGACACGAATCAACTGTGGCCCAACGTCTGTGATCGCATGTAAATAGAGCGATCCTGCAAACACAGTTAGATCTTTCGGGTCAGAGTTTGGATTCTCACCAGGCATTGTCGATTGCGTATGGAGGTCCGCAACCATGGACGTGCCCAGTGGGAGGCCGTTCGTACTCCATAGTTCACGGCCCGTATCGTCAAGATACGCCGTGAAATAGAGCCGGCTCCCCATTGCGGTGAGGTACATCGGGAATGACCCCTGAGAACCCTCCCAGATATCTTTCAACATAGAGGTGCCTGCTGGGTCAGTAAGATCGCCAGTCGTTACCCACAACTCTCGACCATGGTCAATGTCACTTGCGGCAAAGTAGAGGCTTGATCCCATTACAGTTAAATCATGTACATCATTTGGCGTGTAAGGAAATTCGCTAACAGAGTCTCCGGTGGCATACCAGAGGTGAAAATAATCCGAACCGGCCAGGAAGAACATTCGATTTTGGAAGATAGTGAAATCTCCTGGAGATGAGTTGGCAGATCCAGAGGCTAAATCAAACTCAACAGTGCCCGCGCTCGTTCCATCTGTTCGCCATAGTTCAGCACCATGCAGTGTGGTGAAGGCGCTGAAATATAGCTTTCCGTTGAACTCAAAAAACCCATAAGGATTTGAATCTGCCGTTCCAGGCTCAATCTCTTTGACCAATGAAGTTGACGATCCATTCGTGCGCCAAAGTTCTAATCCAGTGGCGGTCGTGCCACCCGAGAAATACACGTACGCTCCCAGTTTCTTAAAGACGGGGCTCACACCGTTAGCAGTTCCTGGCGCAATGTTCTTAACTAATTCAGTATTTACACCGTCAGTTCGCCAAAGTTCTTGCCCTTCTGCCGCTGTCGAACCGGCGAAATAGAGGTAGGTGCCCAGTACGGCGAATGTTTGGTCAGGATGCCGATAGTAGGAGTTGTAGGAGGCAACTTCGACTTGATCAGTGACGAGTTCTGTCGTCGCGCCATTCGTCCGCCAGAGGCCTTGGTGCCCCGATTCGTACGCATAGAAATAGTCCCAGGCACCCATGTGGGTGAAGTGGGCGGCATAGGAGCCATCGGAGCCGGGGACCAGGTCCACCGTGTGAAGATCAGGTGGCTGCAGTGCCGATGTTGGCGCGGCAACGATAAGGGAGAGGGCAAGGGCAAGCGCTGCCGCTAGCCTTGGGTTCTTGGCAGGCATGGGGTACTCCTTACACGATCTTGAGGGCTACGAGGCCCAGTCCCCGAACGATATCAGGGCAGCTGGTTCCCCGACAGGTGTGTTTGACCACTACCTGCGCCGCACGAGGCGTTGTGCCCCCGTCGACCAGAGCGCCCACAGCACCAGAACGGGCTGGAAGAGGAGGCGCACCCCTCGGGCCATGTCTGTATTCAAGCCAAAGGCATCGATCCCGTTTACGAACTGATTGATGTTCCCCGGGAAGATCGCCACAAAGAAGAGGGCGGCAACGAGTCCAACGTGTGCCCGAAAACGCCACAGCGTCAGGAGTGAGAGTCCAAGCAGGATCTCGACGACACCCGAGGCAAGCACGACAAAATCGGGATCGAGCGGAAGCCAGGTCGGCACCTGTGCCTGGAAGGCGATGCGGTTCACCGTGAGGTGGCTGTAGCCTGCCGAGGTCAGGAACAGGCCAAGGCCGATCTGGCCAACCCACTTGAGTCGGTCGAGCGTGGTAATCCTGAAAGCGTTCAGTTTCCCGCCGACTAGGGGTTGACTATGAATCTTGCCGACACCTCAACAGGAGGTACGTCAGTGTATGCGCCAAGGTTCACCGTGCATGACCCCGATCCAGTGCACGCTCCGCTCCAGCCAACGAACGTATATCCCACTGAGGCCTCCGCGCTGAGGGTTACAAGCCCAGCGGCGAAGAGGGCGGAACACGTTGCTACGCAGTCAATGCCACTTGGTGTCGAGGTCACGCGGCCACCTGATCCCACAATGTTGATCTGCAAGCCAAAGCTCGACGGGCGCAGGCGAAAGGTGGCGTGGAACGTCTGGTTGCTCGTCAACGTTGTCTCGCAGGTAGTTCCCTCGCCTGGGCAAGGCTCAACCCAATCCATCCAGGTCATGT
>CAIJIA010000122.1 GCA_903820655.1 uncultured Chloroflexota bacterium | reverse complement strand
GTGCTGACGAACAGTGGCGTGGAGCGCCACCTGGCCGCGCACGGGATCACTTTGGAGCGCACCCCCGTCGGCGACCGACACATTGCCGAACGACTCGCCGCTGGCCAGGGTGGCTTTGGTGGCGAAAAGAGTGGCCACCTCCTCTTCACGGAGCTCTCACCGACCGGCGATGGGCTCCTCAGCGCGATTACCGTGCTCGGGCTCGTCGCCCGCGCGGGGATCCCCGTTGGAGAGATGGCAGACGCCATCCCCCTTGACCCGCAACTCCAGCGCACGGTGCCGGTGCCCCCAGGTGAGGGAGAGCGACTGCTCGCGGAGCCTGATCTCCAGAACGCCATTCTCCAGGCTGAGGCGGCACTCGCACAGACAGGCGGACGCGTCCTTGTACGCCTCTCTGGGACCGAGCCCCTGCTCCGCGTGATGGGCGAGGGCCCCGATCACGCGGCGGTCACCGCCGCCGTAGAGCGCCTGCTGGAGATTGCCGCGAGCCTCGTACGCGGGCGGTAGACTACCGCTATGTGCGGGATCGTCGGCTACATCGGTTCACGCGACGTCTCGACGACGTTGATCGAGGGGCTACGCCTTCTTGAGTACCGCGGCTACGACTCGGCTGGGATCGCCGTCGCGGCCACAGGGGGCGAGATCTCCATGCGGAAGCGTGCGGGCCGCCTTGCCAATCTTGAGGGAGTCCTTGACGAACTACCAACCGGCTCCATCGCCGGAATTGCCCACACACGTTGGGCCACCCACGGTGCACCGACCGACCTGAACGCCCATCCCCATATGGATGAGCACGGCGAGATCGCCATCATCCACAACGGGATCATCGAGAACTACGCCGAGCTACAGCGGGAGCTCACAGCCAAGGGCCACACCCTTTCGAGCGATGTCGACACCGAGGTGATTGCCCACCTGATCGAAGATGCCTACCAAGGCGACATTCGCCTTGCGGTTGCGGCCGTCCTTCCACGCCTGCACGGGCAGTGGGCGCTCGTGGTGATGCATCGCGGCGAACCAGGTCGAATCATTGCTGCCCGTCGTGAAGCGCCGCTTGCCGTCGGGCTCGGCGAAGGGGAGCAGTTCCTCGCCTCCGACCCCGTCGCCATCCTTGAGCACACCAACAAGATCATCTTCCTGCGCGACGGCGACTTGGCTGACCTGCAGCGGGGCGGAATCGCCCTGTACGACACCACTGGCGCAACCTTCGCCCCCAAAGTAGAAACGATCAGCTGGGATGGTGCTGCGGCACGCAAGGAGGGGTACGACCACTTCATGCGCAAGGAGATGGACGAGCAGCCACGGGCCCTCTCTGCCGCCATGCTCGGGCGAGTTTCGGCCGATGGGGTGGTGATCAGTGAGCTCGACGCGATTGAACCTGCACTACGCGCAGCGCGTTCCATTGAGATCGTTGCCTGCGGATCGGCCTATTACGCATCGCTCACGGCGGCGAATCTCGCTGAGCGCCTCTTACGTGTACCAGTGCGTGTGACCGTCGCAAGCGAGTTCCGGTACGACCCGCCTGCGCTTGGTCCGGCCAGCTTGGTCATTGCAGTATCGCAGTCGGGTGAAACGGCCGACACGCTCGGTGCCGTCCGAACCGCGAAAGCTGCTGGTGCGACGGTGCTTGCGATCGTGAACGCAGCGGGCTCCTCACTGACGCGCGAAGCTGATGCGGTCGTCCTACTCCAGGCTGGAACAGAGATTTCTGTTGCTGCAACGAAGAGCTACACCTCGCAGGCGCTCGTTACGTTGCTCGTCACGCTCGACCTAGCTCGACGCGCAGGCGTGCTATCGCCAGTGGAGCTGCGATCTTGGTCGACCGAGCTGCTTACGATCCCTGCAATGGCCTCGGCTGCACTCGACTCTTCAGACGCACTTCCAGCGATTGCGAAGAAATACTTCAGCGCAAGTGGCTTCATGTTCGTCAGCCGCGGCGCCGGCCTTGCCACCGCGTTTGAAGGGGCGCTGAAACTGAAGGAGCTCGCGTACATCCACGCCGAGGGGATCGCGGCGGGCGAGATGAAGCACGGCCCAATCAGCCTCCTTGGCGCTGACCATCCTGTGGTGGCGGTCGTACTCAACTCCCCAGTCCTTCCGAAGCTCGTCAGCAACCTGATGGAGTCGCGCGCACGCTCTGCGCCAGTGATTGCGATCGTCTCTGGCGTTGATGACTGGTCGAGCTTTGCCACCGATGCCGTGGTGATTCCCTCCGCACGGCCGGAGATTGCCGCGTTGATCGCAACGATCCCGTTGCAGCGATTCTCGTATGAGATGGCACTTCTCGCAGGCGCTGATATCGATCAGCCGAAGAACCTCGCGAAGTCCGTCACCGTCGAGTGATGGACGGGGGAGAGCACCCAACGAGTACGCCGGAGATCGGCATTGACATCATCCGCGTGGATCGAATTGCGAACGTTTTGCGTCGCCATCCCGAGCGATTTGAACTGCGGGTACTGACCGCCTCTGAGCGCTCGTACGTTCGTGGCCGACCCGAGACGATGGCTGGGCGCTGGGCCGCAAAGGAGGCTGTCTCAAAGGTGCTCGGCCTTGGCGTGCGCGGTATTGGCTGGCAGGAGATTGAAGTAGAACGTCTGCCAACCGGGCAGCCCTCCGTGCGCCTCCACGACCGCGCCGCGGTGCGTGCAACCCAGCTCGGCATCCAGCACGTTGCGCTCTCCATTAGTCACGAACGCGAATATGCGATTGCGATCGCGTATGCCGTACGCACCGCTGGTGGTCGATACCTCTTTCCGCCGCAGATCGGCGAAGACCTCAATGCGGCGGAGACGGCGCTCCTGGCACGAATCGAGCGCATAAAAGCACTTCGGCGCGAGGAGCTGGCCCTTCTGGCGGAGCCGGCAGGGAAGCCTCACGCATGAGCGGGCTCCCCGAACGTATCCAGGAGGCGGGCCTACCAGCGCTTGGGCGTGATGCTTGGGTTGAGGTTCGGCTCGATGCGATCGCAACGAATGTCAGGGCCCTCAAGGGGAAACTCCCGACTGGTGGCCATCTCGATGTGGTGCTGAAGGCCGACGCGTACGGCCTTGGTGCTGTGCCTGTGGCACGCGCCGCACTTGAGGCTGGCGCGCGAGCGGTACTTGTTGCCACATTTGATGAGGCGCAAGAGCTGCGTGACGCCGGGATCACTGGTCCTGTGCGTGCCCTCTGGCGTGTGGCACCTGCACACCTGCGCGACGCCGCCGCTACAGGAATTGGTGTCACCGCCTCATCGCCAGCAGTGGTTCGTGAGCTGATGGGCGCGGATCTGACTGGGCTCCCCCCACTGAGCGTCGATATTGAAGTGGATACTGGACTCGGTCGTGACGGCATCCTGCCGGGTGATCTCGCCACCCAGATCGCTGCGCTTCGTAGTAACCCGAACATTCTGCTGCGCAGCATCTGGAGCCACCTCAGCGCAGCCGAGAATGTTGATCGCTCACGTCTACAGGAGCAGGTCCTTGAGCAGGTTGCAGCCCAGGCTCCGGAGCTCGAAGCGCACCTTGTCGGATCGGGAGGGTTACTCACCATCGGTGACACGCAGCAGGTTGCGCGCGTTGGCATTGCGCTCTTCGGTGTGGTGCCAAACGCGCTGCGACCGACGATGACCGCTGCAACGATCGGCATTGAGCGAGTGTATGGACTCGCCGCACGACCTGTGCGCATCGCGACGCTCCCCGTTGGTCATGGCGTGGGGTACGGGCCGGCATTCACCGCGGAGCGCGCGTCGAGGATCATCACCCTGCCGATCGGCTACGCCGATGGCATCTCGTATCACGAGCGGGGAGTCGCCGAGGTGTTGGTACGCGGCGTACGCCTCCCAGTCATCGGCACCATCGCGATGGACTCCATCACCATTGATGCCACAGATCACCCAGCCACGGACCTAACTGAAACCGATGAGGTTGTTTTCATCGGTGATTCAGGGGCGGAGCTGATTGAGCCCGTCGACGTCGCGAAGCGTCGCAAGACCATTACCAATGAGGTCTCAACGAGCTTCACAAATCGGCTTGCGCGGGTGTACACGGTGAGCGGTGAGCCTGTGGCGCTGCGCGACCTGCGCGGGTATCACTACGTGAACCAGAAATGACCCGATCGTCGTATCTCTTGATTCGCGAGGACCGTGATCTCAGCTTTTATGCACTGATGTCTGACGCGGAGCCTACAAGGCTGCTCAGTAGCATTACGCTGCCCACGGGAGCCGATAGCAACGCAGTAGAGAAGATGCTCCAGAGCTCCGCCGGGGCGGAGCAGAGCGGTGCGATCTCTACCTCGCTTCGCGGTGATCCAAGCTCCTTTGGCCGTGCGGCGAGCCGCTGTGCAGAGGCGCTCGGCGTCCCCGTGAGGATTCTCGACATCGCACATGATGCTGCGAGAGTTGCGTGGGCTACCCCAGGTACCGATGGGGAACTATTGCGGATTGATGAGGCCGCACTCGTCCCTGCTGATTCGACTGAGCGCCGGCGCCGCTGCGATGCAGTGTTGCGTTCGCTTGGTGAGCGCGATCGGGCCGCCGTTGCCGACCGGCTCGGTGACATTGCAGACCGACCGATGTCGGGGCGTGATGAGATTGGCGACCAGACTCGTGCTGCAGCGTGCATCGATGCGATCCAGTCAATTGCGGAGCGTTCAAGCGATCAGCATGTGTCAACGAGCGGCGAGATGCTGATCGTGACGGGTCAGCTTGCCGCATATCTCGCTTCAGGCGCCGTGCCACTTGTTGCTCTTTCTCCGCTGGCCCCACTTGGGCGTACGACGGTGCTGCTCGAAGTTTCGGGAGTACTAGCCGCCCTCGGCACTGAACAGCTTACCGAGGCGACCGGAGCGGACCTTGTTCGCGCAACCGCAGATCAGCTGTTTGTCCCCGCTGGTGATCTGCTGGTCGTCGCTAACCATGCTGATGATGAGGTGCTGGTTCGTGCTAGATCCGAGGAGCACGCGCTACCTTCGGACGACGCGTTGGAGCTTGTGCTGCAGCGAGGGGAGATCGTCGACGTAGAGGTTGAGATTGCGGGGCACATGATCCTGACGTCACTGCGCGGTGGTCTCGCCGGTGCCTGTTTCGTGCGTGGAAAGCCGCCGGTTGATGTTCCCCACACGCCTGTGGTTGCGAGGCCCGCAAAGGTGCTCTCAATTGAGGCACCGCTGGCGCTTCTGCCGCGATCTGCGAGTGCGACGGGTGGCCTCGGCGGGCGCCTTCTGCTTGGCGACGAGGTCGAGGGGAGCCTCTACTTCTCTGCGACAGAGCCAGATAGTCGCGGATGGGCTGCGGCGCACGAGGCGGGAATTCTGGCGGTGGTGTCGGTATCTCCTGAAACCGTACTGCGTGCTCGGGCTGTCGGAATTCGAGGTCTTGTTGTGGGTAGCCTGAGTGATGGCGAGCGTGAGGCACTCAGCGCCTCCATTGATCGACGCGTTGCCGCCGGTGTCGCCCTCGCACCATTTGGCCTTCTAATTCTCGGCGGGCGCCGTGAGAGCGATGAATGGGCTGCAGAGCTAGGGAAGGCGCTCCAGACCTTGAACGGAAGCGATGTGCGTCTGGAGCGGCACCCCGCCGGCCTAACGGCCTCCACGACGCGCGCGGGGCGAGCCCAGGTGGGCGTTGATACCGTTGTGATCGGTGGCCCTCTCGCGGGCTCATATGGCACCTGGCGTGGCCTGGCCGACGCGCAGCCGTCAGACCCGCATGGCGCACTTGAGATCAACGGCGATCTTGTCGTGCTCCCCCTTGGTGACCTGCAGCGCCTTACCGCGTGAACGTCGTCACCATTACGCTCGGTAGCCTCGCAGCAACGACATCGCTTGGCGCTGCAATTGGCTCCTCACTCCGTCCAGGTGACCGCGTCCTACTTGCCGGTGACCTAGGGAGCGGTAAGACAACACTCGCTCGCGCCATCGGAACTGCACTCCATGCAGAGCCCGAGCTCACCTCGCCAACATTCATCCTCATCTCTGAGCACAGCGGCGACTTACCGATTTGGCATGTTGACGCCTACCGACTCCCCGTGGGGAGCGACGCCCTGCGTGCTGGAGTGCTTGATGAGCGACAGCAGCACGGCGTCACCCTGATCGAATGGCCCGAGCATCTTGTAGGACTCGGGGAGGCGGGCGCAGATGTGCTGAGCATTCACCTTGAGACCGCTACCGACGAGGGCGCTCGCACCGCCGAGATCCGTGGCGCGCGACCAGAGCTCCTCGCAGCGTTGAGCGCGACTTCAGGCAGCACCGGACAGATCACCATGGGCGATGCACATGAGTAGTCCACGCATCCTCGTGCTTGATGGGTCGCTCGGCTTCAGCATCGTCGCGATCGTAGAGGAGCGTGATGGTGCGCCTGTGTGCATCGCCGAAGACTATCTCTACGACCAGCCACTCCTACAGCGCATTACCAATCTCATTCCAGATCAAGCCGCACGCACTGCGCTCACTGCCGTGGTGGTCGGGAACGGGCCTGGAAGCTATAGCGGTGCTCGCGTTGCAGCCTCGGCAGCAGCCGGCATTGCTGCTGCTCTGGCGCTTCCGCTGCGAGAGTGCGCCTCAGACCGTGCGCTCTGGCAGGCGGTGCAGCGGTCATTCTCTATTGCGCTCGGAACACGTGAGTCGCTCGAAGTATCGGAGAGTGGGTCGGTCGTTGTCGCTCGGGAAGCCGCCTCTTCGCACCTTGCGCAGGAAGAGAGCAGAGGAGTCGTAGCCTGCGCGCTGGTCCGTGAAGCTGGGCCTGCAGCGGCGCATGTCACCCTGCGCTATCCGGCGCCAGCTCGCGGAAGCGAGGCGGGATGATGCGTGCACCAGTTTTGGCGCCACTCACCGTTGCTGATCTTGATGAGGTTGCGACGATTGAGAGTGTCTCGTTTACTGCGCCGTGGCCAACAAGTGCGTACACCACAGAGCTCACGACGAATCGCTTGGCGCGATACGTGGGAGCCAGAATTGATGGCACGCTCGTTGGCTTCGGTGGCATCTGGCTCATGGTTGATGAGGCGCATGTCACGACGATGGCGGTGCTCCCCGAGAGCCGCAGGTTGGGAGTTGCCACCGTGCTGCTCCTGGAGCTTCTCCAGGAGGCGCGACGAGGTGGCGCACGGGTTGCAACGCTGGACGTGCGCGTCTCAAACGTTGACGCCCAGCGGCTCTATCTCGCGTTCGGCTTCGTCGAAGTTGGCCGACGCATTCGCTACTACGACGATAACGGCGAAGATGCGTTGGTGATGACCACCGCCGAGCTTGAGAGCCCAGGGCAGCAGGCGACTGAAGCGGCGCTGCGCACCCGCGCTGAGGAGCGCTTCGGCCATGAGTGAGCGACTACTGCTGGCGATTGAATCGAGCTGTGACGAGAGCGCGGTCGCCCTTGTGCGTGGTGGCCGTGAGGTGCTCGCTGAACGTGTGGCAAGTCAAACGGCGATTCATGCGCCGTTCGGCGGCGTGATCCCAGAGGTTGCAGCGCGCGCGCACCATGAGTGGCTGCCCCGCCTGCTCAACGAGGTACTGCAGGAGGCTGAGGGACTCGGGATTGCGGGCACGATCGAGGGGGTTGCCCTGACGACCGGCCCTGGTCTGGTCGGGTCACTCCTCGTGGGCGCTGGCGTTGGCAGCGCTTGGGCGTGGGCACGCGGCCTCCCCGTGCTCCCCGTGAACCACCTCGAGGGGCACCTCCGCGCCGCATGGCTACGTAAGGCGGCAGAGGTCGAGGCGCCAACGCTCCCTGCCATCGGACTCGTGGTCTCTGGCGGACACACGCTGTTGGTGCGGATCGAGCGTGATGGGGCCATGGAGCGACTCGGCGGCACGATTGATGACGCGGCGGGTGAGGCGTTTGACAAGATCGCACGCCTCCTTGGCGCTCCATATCCAGGAGGGGCTGCGCTCTCAGCGCTCGCCGCGAAGGCGCCACGAGGTGCCCGGATCACGCCGCTGCCGATTGCGAAGACCGAGCAGCCCTACGACTTCTCGTTTAGCGGGGTGAAGACTGCGGCAATTCGACAGGCGCTCGTCGCCAGCGGGCTCACCGATCGCAGCCCGGGTCGCGCCGCTACGCTCACGCGGCAGTTCGCCGAGCATCCACTTCCAGAAGAGGGAGCGATCGCGATCGCCGCGGCAACAGAGCAGGCCATCGTCGGTGCGCTGCGTGCCGGTGTGCAGCGGGCCCTGCGGGCCAACCCAGACTGCTCGCTCATTGTTGGCGGGGGAGTGGCGGCCAATGGTCCGCTCCGCTCAGCACTCGCGAGCGTTGCAAGCGAAGAGCGCCGCGTACTCGTCGTGCCACCGCTGCAGTGGTGCACCGACAACGCAGCAATGATCGGCGCCGCGGGTGACGCACTGCTGCGCGACCAACGAGGCGCCTATCAGGAGCCGAGCGCAGGTCTCGAAGTTCATGCGCAGTGGCGCATCGGCACGGCGGTGCCCGCATGAGTCCAAAGTATCGCCAGGCACCAAGCCGTGGGCGTGTTGATGGCCATGCGGCGAAGAAGCGCCTCAGCCAGAACTTCTTGCACGATCTAAACGTTCGAGACCGTATTGTGCAGGCTGGTGCGCCGACTCCAGGAGAGCTCGTCTTGGAGATTGGCCCGGGGCTCGGGTTCTTGACGGAGGCTCTCCTTGCGAGCGGCGCCAACGTGGTTGCTGTGGAGCTCGACAACGACCTGATCCCTCGCCTGCAGCACAAGTTTGCGGAGCAGATCAGTGCGGGGCAGCTCACCCTCATTCACGGCGATGCACTCACCGTTGACCTTGAGTCACTGGCACCAACCAGCGGGAGCTGGCGCGTCATTGCCAACATTCCATATCACGTCACGAGCCCACTGCTGCATCGACTACTCCTTCTCGCTGTGCCCCCTGCACGCATCGTCCTACTGGTGCAGTTGGAGGTCGCTGAACGAGTTGCGGCCGCACCGGGTGACTGGTCGTATCTCACCGCATTTGTGCAGGCGCGAACAGCGGCTTCGATCGTTGCGCGTGTGCCCCGTGAGGCGTTTGATCCAGTGCCTGGCGTTGACTCTGCGATCCTGCTTCTTGAGCATCGCACAGGCGACGATGCGTTCACCCTGAGCCCACACGACGAGGAGCGCCTCTGGCGACTTGTGCAGGCGGGTTTCCGTGAGCGAAGAAAAAAGTTGCGCAACGCTCTCCCTCGCGCACTACCCATTCTTGAAAGCGACATTATCGCGGCACTTGGGCGCGCCAACCTCAGTCCCGACCAGCGCGCGCAGACGCTCTCGGTGCAAGACTGGATCGCCCTCTTGTCCGAGCTCCCAGAGCTTGACGCGGGTGTGCCGACGAACGCCGCTCGCGCCGCAGTCGTTCGGCGAAGCACCAGTGGGGGATCAGAGGTTCACGTACGGAACGCGTCACGCTCGCTGCCAGCTGCAGACCCAACGGTTGAGATTGTTGCGCACGGCAAGATCAATCTGACGCTCGCCGTCGTCGGCAAGCGGTCAGACGGGTATCACGAGCTCCACTCGGTGGTGGCGCAGTTTGAGGCGGGTGATCGTCTCTATCTGCATCGAGCAACCGACGGGGCGGATTCGATTCGGCTCGCGGGTGTGCCGCTACATCTTGAAGGTGAGAATCTCTGTGCAGTTGCGCTTACGGCGCTGCGCCGCGTGTGCGACGTTCCGCCAGTCGAGATCGTGCTGGAGAAGCGCCTCCCCGTTGCCGCTGGGCTGGGGGGTGGTTCAAGTGACGCCGCCGCAACGCTGCTCGGCGTCATCGAGCTCTTTGATTTAGATATTGATGACGAAACCTTGAACGCGGTCGCAGCCGAAGTGGGCTCAGACGTTCCGCTCTTTCTCGTTGAGTCACCTGCACTCATGGAGGGGCGTGGGGAGTCAGTGACCCCGCTCGCCCCTTGGACCGGCGAGCCCCTGGGGCTCCTACTGATCACCGCGGGCCTGCCGTTGCGCACCCCAGAGGTGTTTGCCGCATTTGCCGCGGGGCTTCGCGGCTCGGCCCAGGGGGCGGCCCTGGTCAGCTCCCAGCACCTTGCGGCGGAACTCACGGTCGGTATGAGCGGGGAGGGGCTCCTGCAGCGGGCTGCCGCATTGGCATCGGCGAACGACCTCCTCGCCCCCGCACGGGCGGTTGCACCGTGGCTCCGCCCCTTCGATCACGCCCTTCGCCGCCTCCTTGATCGCCCCCTCTCCCTCTCAGGTTCGGGGCCAACCCTCTTCCTCCTCTATCCTTCCCAGCGAGAGGCAGAGGAGGGGGCAACCCTGATCGCCAATGCCCTCGCGAGCGGGGAGCTCGTGGCGCCGGAAGGCCTCACGCCCTCTGTCATCGCAACGAGACTAATTGCGCCGGGATCTGGCGAAAGGGGAGCAGCGTGAAGCGTTCGATTACTGGGGCCGGGATCCCTGCCGCTATCGGACCGTACAGCCCAGCGATTGCTGCGGGCGACGAACTCTTCTGCTCTGGGCAGCTTGGACTCCATCCTGAGACTGGGGTGCTCGCCGACGGCGTTGCTGCACAGGCGGAGCAGGCGGTGGCGAACCTCGGTGCCCTGTTGTCCGCTGCAGGCTTTGGCTACAACGACATTGTTAAGACGACCATCTTCCTTGTTGACCTCGCCGACTTTGCCACCGTCAACGAGATCTACGGTCGGGCCTTCGCCCAGCCGTACCCCGCGCGCTCAACGATTCAGGTTGCAGCGTTGCCGAAGGGTGGCTTGGTAGAGATCGAAGCGATCGCCAAGCGAGGCGGCGCCGCAGGATGAACCCGTCAAGTCGCGGGCCGGAGCGCCTTGAGGGCGTGACGGCCATCATCCTTGCCGCTGGAGTCGGATCGCGGATGCAGTCCCAGGTTCCCAAGGTGCTGCACCAACTACTCGGCCGACCAATGGCCGGCTGGGTTGTGGCCGCTGCCGCGGAGGCGTTCGCCGAGAAGTCTGTCGTTGTGCTCTCGCCCGCAACCGCTGGGCTTGCCGATCTACTGGGCGGTGACGTCTTGATTGCTGAGCAGCCAAAGCCGCTCGGCACCGCTGATGCTGTCCGCTGCGCGCTCGCAGCACTACCAACCTCAGCCAAGGAGCTTCTCATCGCCTGCGGCGATACGCCGCTCATCACCGCCGCGTTAATGCGTGAAGTTGTTGCGGCTCGTCGCGAAACTAGCGCGCCGATCGCCTTGGCTGCGTTCGATGCTGATGACCCAACGGGTTACGGCCGAGTGATTGAATCGAATGACGGATCAGCAGAGTGCGTAGTCGAGGAACGGGACGCCAGCGAAGAACAGCGCGCGATTGGCACCGTCAATGCTGGGCTCTACGCTGTGGATCGAGCCTGGCTCACCGAGGCGCTCGGCGCCATCACGCCATCGAAGGCGAGTGGCGAGCTCTATCTCACCGACCTGATCGCCGCTGCACATGCTGCAGGTACTCCTGCCCCCATCGTCTACGGCCCAGAGGTTGAGCTTGAGGGGGTGAACGACCGGCACCAGTTCGCCGATGTTGCCGCCGCTCTCCGTGAGCGCATCAACGAGGGCCACCTTGACCGTGGTGTGGCGCTGATTGACCCAACGACGGCGTGGATTGACGTGCAGGTCGAGATCGCTGCGGATGCGGTGATTGAACCGGGCGTCACGCTCGTAGGGGCAACGAGCATTGGGACGCGAACTCGGATTGGGAGTGGTTCACGGATTGACGCCACCTCGATCGGCGAAGGTTGCACCATTCGCTCTTCAGCGATCGAGAGTTCCAGCATTGCTTCGCACGTTGACGTTGGACCATTTGCGCACATTCGACCAGGGTGCACCATTGCGTCAAACTGCCATGTTGGGAACTTTGCTGAGTTGAAGGCGACGAGCCTCGCCACTGGCGCCAAGGTTGGTCACCACTCGTATCTTGGCGACGCCGAAGTGGGGGAGCGCGCGAATATCGGTGCGGGCACCATCACGGCGAACTATGACGGCGTGAAGAAGCTCAAGACACTGATCGGTGCCGATGCCTTCACCGGTGTCGGCACGCTGATTGTGGCGCCAGCAGGCATTGGCATTGGCGCTAAGACTGGGGCCGGCACGGTGGTGCTTGCCGATATACCTGATGGCTGCACGGCGGTCGGCGTTCCTGCTCGCATCATTCGGGAGGCGTAACGATGCTCGGCACTGACATCCTTGTGATTCTGCTGCTGATTCTCATCAACGGGTTCTTCGTTGGTGCGGAGATCGCCTTTGTCTCTGTCCGTCGGACACGCCTCGATGAGCTGGCGGAGTCGGGTGATCGCCGCGCCAAGCGTGCCCAGCGACTGATGCGCGATCCAGGGCGCTTCCTCGCGGTGATCCAGGTTGCGATCACCTTCCTCGGGGCACTCGCCTCTGCCGTTGCCGCCGTCAGCATCGTGACCGTTGTGGCTGAGCCGCTGCGAGGGGTTGCCTTTCTGGCGGACCAGGCGGACACGATCGCACTTCTCCTCGTCACCTTCATCGTCTCCGTGGTCTCCATTGTGCTTGGGGAGTTGATCCCGAAGGGCTTCGCCCTTGCCAATCCGGACCGCATTGCTCTCGCGGTCTCGGGGCCGATCACCCTCTTCGCCAAGGTCGTCAGTCCGCTGGTAGCTGTGCTCGTGCTGCTCACCAAAATCATTTCGAAACCATTCGGCATCGACCCTACGCGCACCCCAGAGCTCTCGGCCGCCGAGATTCGCCTGATCGTGGAGCAGGGGAGCCAGCAGGGGGTGCTTGAGGCCGAAGAGGAGCAGATGATCAGCGCGGTGATGTCACTCAGCGATTCCAAGCTGCACGAGGTCATGGTGCCGCGCATCGATATCGTGGCGATCGACCAAGAGGCGAGCTTTGATGATGCCGTCACGCTGGTGCTCACCGAGGGGCATAGTCGTACGCCGCTCTACAAGGAGTCGGTCGACCATATCGTCGGCATCCTGTATGCAAAAGACCTTCTTCGCATTATTGCGGCGGGCGGCCCACGTCCACGGCTGCGCGACATCATGCGCCCGGCGCTCTTCGTGCCGGAGTCGCAATCGGTCGACGATTTGCTCCACGAGTTGCAGCGTCGTCGCGTGCACATGGCGAT
>CAIJIA010000121.1 GCA_903820655.1 uncultured Chloroflexota bacterium | reverse complement strand
CGAACGGCCGAGACCCCGAAGGGTCCCGGCCGTCCGGGTTGCTCTAAGAGCTGCTGGACTCAGCGCGCTGGGCGTCGGGTCGAGAAGCAGTTGTCGCAGTAGACCGGCTTGCCGCTGGTTGGCAGGAAGGGGACCATGGTCTCCTTGCCGCAATCCGAGCAGGTTGCTGGGTGCAACTCGCGTGGTCCGCGAGGTGCGCGTGGGGCGCCGTAGCCGCCGGCGCTGTACGAGCTGCCACCGGTGTAGCCGCCGAAGCCGCCACCCGCTGAACCACCCTCGCGCTGCGCCTTGCGGGCATTGCGGCATGGTGTGCAGCGCTTTGGCTCGGTGAAGCCGCGCTCAGCGTAGAACTCCTGGTCCCGCGCTGTGAATACGAATTCCTGGCTGCAATCCATGCAGACCAAGTTCTTGTCTGTGTACATTCCGTTCACTCCTAGTGCTGGCTCGCCTCGTGGTCCGATGCTGGTCTCGCGAGCCCTGGATGGGAACGGTTGACTGATCTCGGTCGCGTGCGTGCGTGCTTATGTCCACCGAAGCCCGGGGGACCTCCGTAGCATACGGCATCGCGCTCATCTCTCATAGGGGCTGCCCTACAATCAGCCCCAATGGGGTGCCGCTGGCCCCCCGAAGACTCGTGGAGGTCCCTGCGAATGCCCAGTCGAACCCTCGTCGCCGCCCTCGCCGCTGAGGCGATTGGCACCTTCCTCTTCTTCGTGCTCGGAGCGGGCGCGGTGATCATGAACGCCCAGACTGGCGGGGAGGTTGGCCTGATCGGCATCGCCCTCGCCCACGGCCTCGCCCTCGCCGCCCTTGGCACCGCCTTCGCCCCGATCAGTGGTGGGCAGTTCAACCCCGTGGTAACCGTGGCCCTCTGGCTGGTTGGCAAGGTCCGAACCATTGAGGGGATTCGCTACATCGTGGCCCAGCTGCTCGGCGCCGTCGCCGCCGGGTTCGCCCTCAAGCTCGCCTTCGGAGGCTTTGAGCCTGGGGACACCGTCTGGTCGTTCGCCCGCGGCGGATCACCTGCTGTTGCTGCTGGCTTGACCCAGGTCACGGCGATCGCCATCGAGGCGGTCCTTACTGCTGTGCTGGTCTACGCCGTACTCCTGACCGCCGTTGATAAGCGCGCACCACAGCTCGGCGCACTCTTGATTGGCGGCGTGATCATCGCCGACATCATGGTGGGCGGACCGCTCACCGGCGCTGCCATGAACCCGGCGCGCTGGTTCGGTCCAGCGATTGCGTTCGGTGACCTGTCGGAAGCCGTCGTCTACGTCGTTGGGCCGCTCATCGGTGCGGTCGTCGCAGCGCTCTCCGTTCGCTATCTCTTCGCCGAGCGCTAAATGCCAGGCGACGATTGGGCGGCGCAGCGCCCTTCGTGGCTGAAGGGGGCGCAGCGCTGGTTCGGTCGACTCATTGGACTCGTTGCACCGCTCCATGCGCGACTGGCGCTTGCAACCAACGGTTGGGTGTCGCCCAATCTTGGCGGGCGACCGGGAATCATCCTCGAGACGATCGGGCGACGAAGTAGCCAGCCGCGTCGCGTCGTGCTGACCTATCTCCCCGACGGCGAGCGCATCGTGGTGATCGCCAGCAACTACGGGCTCGAGGGGCACCCCGCCTGGTATCGCAACATTGAGGCTCTGCCAAATGTCACGATCATCTACAAGCGTTTCCGGCGTCCGTATCGCGCGCGCATTGCCGTCGGCGAAGAGCGACTGACCTATCTTCGGGCAACCGATGACGCAACCTACGGTGTGTACGCGGCGTATGCGCGGAAGACGTCGCGTGAGATCCCCGTTGTCATCCTGGAGCCTGCCGCGAAGTGAGTGGCGCTGCGGCCGTACTCAGCACCGCTCGCCGACGTCTCGTTGTTGACTCGCTTGGTATCTGGGTCATTGCAATCATTGTTGGTGGCATCTTCGGTTTCACCGCGCGACAGGGCGGGCTCTCACTCGTTGAGGCGATCGCCTTCAGCTCAATTCTCTTTGCTGGTGCGTCGCAATACGCCGCCGTCGGTCTGCTCGTCGTCAACACGCCGTGGCCATCAATTGTACTGCTCGTCTGGCTACTCAATGCGCGACACCTCCTCTACTCCGCATCAGTTGCCCCGTACACCGCAAAGCTCTCGCTCAAACTTCGGGCGGGGCTCGCGTATCTGCTGACCGACGAGGCATTCGCCCTCACCACGGCACACATTGCACGCCTTGGCCGTATTGACGTGAGGGGTGCTTGGTATGCGGGGTTCACTATCTTCATCCCGTGGAACCTCTCAACAATCGCCGGCTGGCTCGCTGGTGCCGCACTCCCTGATCCGGCAACCATCGGACTGGATGTGGTGTTTGCAGCGGCAATGGCCGGACTCGCGATCGGACTCGTGAAGGATCGTGCCGCGCTCGTTGCACTAGTCGTTGGGTGCGGCAGCGCCGTCGCTACGGCACTCTTCGTCGATTCAAGTGCGGCGATCATGATCGGCGGACTTCTTGGGCCACTCGCCGGACTCGCACTCTTTCGGAGGCGCGCGTGAACAACGATCTGTTCAGCACCGATCTCGTGCCGCTCGCGCTCCTTGGCGGAATCGGCACCTATGCAGCGCGCGCACTGCCGATGCTGGTCCCTGGCATTGATCGCCTCCCGCCCGTCGTTCT
>CAIJIA010000120.1 GCA_903820655.1 uncultured Chloroflexota bacterium | reverse complement strand
GGCGGTCGAGGCGGCGGTGAAGCTGGCGCGACGCGCCACCAAGCGTCGCGTGATCCTTACCTTCCGTGGCGGCTATCACGGCCGCACCGCCCAGACGATGGCGCTCACCACGGCGAAGAACGTCTACCGCGGCCACTTCGAGCCGCTCCCCGGTTCGGTCTACAGCACCGCATTCCCATCCTGCTTCCGCGCACCCGTTGAGGCACGTGACCCTGCCGTTGCGGGTGCACCTGGCGCATGTGCCGGATGCAGCTGTCGTTGGGAGGAGGAGTGGGATCTCACGCTGCACACCCTTGCCAGCGCCGAGGATGTTGCCGCCGTCATCGTTGAGCCGATCCTCGGCGAGGGTGGCTACGTCGTGCCGCCGGCCGGCTTCCTGCCGCGCCTACGTGAGCTGACCCGGGAACTCGGCATTCTGCTGATCGCCGATGAGGTGCAGACCGGCTACGGACGCACCGGGAAGATGTTCGCGGTACAGCACCAGAACGTCGAGCCTGACATCTTGGTGATGGCGAAGGGGATCGCCTCCGGTCTCCCCCTCTCGGGGATCATCGCCCGCAAGGAGCTCCTCGACACCTGGGAGCCAGGCACGCACGGTGGCACCTACGGTGGCAACGTTGTGGCCTGCGCCGCCGCCCTCGCCACACTCGACGTGATCGAAGAGGAGGGGCTCGTTGCGAATGCGGCGGCACGCGGCACGCAGATGCTCGATGGCCTGAAGAAGATCGCCTCCGGTCGCCAAGGGATCGGCGATGTGCGCGGGCTTGGTCTGATGATCGCCCTGGAGTTTGTTGAACCTGGCGCAGGTGACGTCCGCGTGCCTGACCCTGCCGCCGTGAAGCGCGTGATTGCTGAAGCGAACAAGCGCAAGTTGCTGCTGCTTTCAGCTGGATCGTACGCGCAGGTGATTCGCATCATTCCGCCACTCGTCACCACGGCGGCAGAGGTTGACCTCGCGCTGAAGATTCTGGAAGAGTCGCTCGACGCCGCAGGCGTTACCCGCGGCTAGAGTTCTAGCTCAGTAAATCAGCAGGAGCGGGTGGAAGCGGATCATTGATCTCGGTCACGTAGCGCTCCACGAGCGCGCGTGAGCCGGCGACACCAAGCTGCGAGAAGAGTGACTGGAACTTCGCGCGTTGTGTCTCGAGAATCTCTGGCGTGCCTGCCGCCTCCCAGAGCGCCTGCTTGAATGGCCCGAGCGCCTTCTTTCGCGTGCGATAGAGGAACTGCTCATCGCTATCGCCAGGCTTCGCCTCATCGGCGGCGTTGGCGCGCAACCATGCGGTGATCTCGGCACGAAGGCCGGCATCGAGTGCCGGATGGTCAAGCAGGATGTTCTGGAAGCCGGTGGCGAGATGGATCTCTGCGGCGCCAACCTCTGGGAAGCGATGGAAGAGGTCTTCAGGAAGCGTGGATGCGCCGTGCTGCACCGCACCGGCGAGTCCACGGGCGCGGGCCAGTTCACCGAGCTCCTTGAGTACGGTGAAGTCGAGGGCGACCTCAGCGACACCCCCACCTGGGAGCGGCACGCCGCCATGGCTCGTTCCGGTCTGCACGGAGACCTTACGTAGGCCACGCGCTCCGGCGCTGCGACTGGCGAGAGCGACATCGAATTCATCGAGATACGCGGCAAGCTCTTCGGCAGTGGAGTTCTGATGCCCGACCTCGCCGATCTCGCCACCCATACTGATCTCAATCCCGGCGGGCTCCAACTCGCGCACGAGCGCGACTGCCTCAGCGGTGCGAACGGCATTTACGCGCTGCTGCTCTGGCACCGTTGACAGAGCGAGGTCTACGAGTGTGGAGGCGTCGATATCGATGTTCCGATAGCCCGCATCGACTGCCAGTCGGCAGGCACGGGCGATCTCGGCGGTGACTCCTTCGGGGTCGGTGGCGTATTTCTTGGCGACGAATTGGTAATGGTCGCCCTGAATGAAGACCGGGCCGCGCCATCCAGCGGCGATTGCGCCGCACAAGATGCTCGTGGCGTAATCGGCAGGGCGCTGGAAGGTGTAGGTCTGCTCCGAACGTGCCAACTCGAAGATGAGTGCTGCGCCATCCATTGCGGCGGCGGTCTCCAGTGCAGTGCGTGACATCTCAAAGACTTGGCTGCGCAGGTTAAGCGCTGGCACGGTGAGGCCTTCGTAGGCGTTCTTCGCGCGCGCGGCGTAGAGCGGCGCGATGCTGGCGCTCTGAATCCCCGCGGCGGCCGCAGCAGCGCGCGCGAGCCACTGGGCCGCAGCGACGGTTGCCTCGTCGGTTGAGAAAGCGGCCGTCCAAGCGATCATCGCCGCGCCGCTGTCGCGCAGCTGCTTCGGATCAAGGATTTCGACCGCGCCTGCTGGCGTAACGCGCAGTGAAGCGCTCAGCAGTTGGCGGAGGACTGCGGGGGAGGTGGCGATGCGACTCATGCAGGAATCGTAGCGCGAATTGGAACGCGCTTCGTTCTAGGGGGTGGAAAGCTCCTGCTCACGCGCCGCCAACTGGCTGCTGTACGCGGCCTGCGTGACGCCGACCCGCGCCGCAAGTTCTGGGAGCGCGGCCCAGGAGAAATCGTCCCAGCCACCGCTGCCGTCCCAGGTTGCGAGAAGCGCCGGCGGACGTCGCGCGCCACCATCCAGCGCCGGTGCACGCAGCAGGTGTGCCGCCTCCACGTGGCTCTGTGCTGCCTCATCACCACCAAGCACGATCACGAGCCCGAGTCGATGTAGGTCATCTTCTGGCACGCGCAGGTTCGCGCCGCGCAGCAGGTCAAGTAGTTCAGCCAGGTCATGACCGGGTGCCGTTGCGATGAGCGGGAAGCCGCGAACGAGGGATCGCACCACGGTCTTCGTGGTCGCTGCGCTCAAGCGCTCGATGAGGCCGTGGGCGATCAGTCGCGTGGAGCGTGGACTGCGTGGTGCGCCGCCGGCACCTGCAACGAGGCAGCCGACGCCTGCGGCATCGACAAGCCAGACGAAGGCCTCCTCGGGGGCGATCTTGATCTCCGCGCTCTCGGCGCCAGCGGGGAGTGGCGAGGCGGCGGCGATTGCTGCGGCAAGCGCATTGCGGCGTTCAGTGGCGGCACTCCCCGTTACAACGATCGGCACACCCGCGTCGGCGAGGAGGGTGATCTGTGCCGCGAGTGTCGCGCTGAGCTCGCCAGCAGCCACCAGGTTGCGCAGTGCGACGTGGCTCATGCGCGATCCGCCGTCAGGCTCTTCGTACGGATGGAGTTGTCAATCCACGCCGATTCGGCACTAATCATCGTCTCTCGCCCATGCCCTGGAATCACCCGTGTCGCAGGGTCAAGTGTTCGCAGTTTTCCGAGGGAATCGAGCATCGCCGCGGCGTCACCGCCGGGGAGGTCGGTCCTCCCCCATCCGCCAAAGAAGAGGGTATCGCCACTCAGGAGTAGACCTGCGCTCGCATCAAAGAGCGAGATCGACCCTTCGGTATGGCCTGGCGTGTGCAGTACGGTGAAGTTGATGCTCCCCGCGGTGATTCGATCGCCATCGTTTAAGTCGCGCGTTGGCACAACCGCGGGGATCGGAAATGGCGCGGCGAGCGGCTGCGGCTCGATGAGGCGATAGCGGTCGAGCGGATGCACGCCAATCGGTAGCTCTTCGTGATGGTGCGTGGCGTGGTGCGCTGCGAGTGCCGCCATCTCCCCCATGTGATCCCAGTGACCGTGGGTGGCGAGCGCCAACACCAAGCGCCAACCGCGGTCGGCGAGTTGCGTAGTGAGTGCGGCGAGCGACGGGATCGCAGGGTCGACGACGATCGCCTCTCGGCGCTCAGGGTCACCAACGAGCACCACGTTCGTGCGCAGCGGCCCGATTGGGAGAACCTGCACCTCAATCATCGCTGCGGCCGCTTGATCGGCTGGAAGGCGCGCGAATCGAGTTCCGCGCGCAGCCTCTCCTCGTTCGCGGTTGACAGTTCCACCAGACGTTCGAGCAGTGCAATGCGCTTCTCCGCATCAATGGGATCAGGTGCAGTCTTCGTAATCGGCAACATGCCAGCCACACCAACGCGGTCAAGGCCCCGGCCACCGAGCGACGCGGCGTAGCGCACCGCCCAGAGCAGGATCTCCACCGGCTCAGTGGCCTCATCACCCGGAGCAGGAACAAGCGCGAGAATTAAGCCGCGATCTCCTGGCCACGTTGCGGCGGCCCGCCACGACTCTGGGTCGCGAATCGGATTGATCACGAGGCTCTCAGCCGGAATCTGCAGCCACTCTTCACGACTCATGCCGACGAGGTTCCCGCCGACGGGGAGGAGCGCGCGATGCACCCCAGTGAGTGCAGTGAGTCGTTCAGCGAGGTGCTCGCGCGGTGCGGGATCGGCCGCCGTTAGCTCTGGGCACTCAACGAAGTGGATTGCAGCGTCGGTGTCGACCTCGGAAGTGAACGCCGCTGGATCAAGAAGCGTTGCGAACACGCCTAGAACGGCAGCGTGTCGCGCCAGAGCGCAAGATCAAACCAGTTTGCAAAGATGATTAGAAGGAGCACGCTCACGGCAAGCGTCAACAGGATTTCACCACCACGCCAACCTGTGACCGCAGCGGTCCATCGACGACGCATCGCCTCTGCACGTGTCGGTTGAATCAGTACGCCAAGGATCAGACCCGTCACCAGGCCACCAATGTGTGCTGAATTGTCAATGCCACCGCCGATAAATCCAACGCCAAAGCCGAGCACGATGTTGATGAGGAGGAGCCCACCAACGCGACCGAGCGCCTCGCGCATTCCCCGCTCAACGAGTGGACGATGCGCCCACTCTGCACCAAGGGCAATGCCGAAGAGGGCAAAGACGCCGCCCGATGCGCCAACGGAGTAGCCATATGGGAACCAGATCGAACTTGCTAGTGATGCGCCGATCACCCCAAGGAGATACCAGAGGAGCATTCTGCGAGCACCGTAGAGGCGATAGACAAGCTGTGCAGCAATGTCGAGCGCAATGGCATTAAAGCCGAGATGGAGCGCCCACGACTGCCAGTCTGGGTTAATCCCTCCGTGTACGAAGGCCACGGTGACAAGTCTCCATGGGCTACTACTGAGGAAGTCACCACCGGTGCTGGTGATCTTCTCTAGTGCGAACAAATCAGCGAGCGCGGGATCAAGCTTCGTCAGCACGGAGAGGACGATTGTGACTGCGAGTAGCGCCCGCGGTACCCATGCACCAGCCGGCACGCCACGGGCGCGGCGGAAGGCGGCCTGGGAGCGGAGTGAGGAGCCGCCCGTCTCTTTGGTGAGCCACCCGATGCGTGAGGCGATCTCAGCGCGGGCGTCGCTTGTTGGGGCGCTCCCCTCAGCCTGGCGGTAGGTGGCGAGGGCCACTGGGAGTTCGCCACGGCGAACCTCCTCCATGGCGCGACGTCGAAGGGCGAGGAAACGCAGCTCTTGGTCCGCGGAGTTGGCGGCGATCTCGAGGTACTCCGCCGCCTCGTCGTCGCGCTCTAGGCGGAGCAGCGCCTCGGCGGCACCGTACGCAGCGCGTTCGGCGAGGACTCGATCGTCACTCGGTGTTGCGCCAGCGACCGCTGCGGCAAAGGCAATGGCTGCCTCCTCCGCGTCACCGCGGTCAAGGGCGTCAACGCCAAGCTCCATGCGGCTCGGTAGGTCGGTCGCTTCGGAAAGTGTGCGCTGCGCTTCACTCATCTGCTGCAGCGTACGCGATGCGCTACGAGGCGGCAGGCGACTCACGATCTGGAACGAGGAGGGCGACCAAGAGTTCGGTAACGGCAGCCGGGTCCCCGCCTGGGCGCACAACCTCGAGCGGTGGCGGGGCGTCCCCGCGCTCCCCTGTCGGCACTCCCGCAGGAGCTGACCCTTCAGGCCTCGTCACAACGAGTCGTGCGCCGACATAGGCGCATGCGTCGAGCACGGTGGCGACCACCGAGTCGTCGGCAGGATCGACAAGGAGCACCGCATCGAAGCTGGTCAGATAACGCAGGGC
>CAIJIA010000119.1 GCA_903820655.1 uncultured Chloroflexota bacterium | reverse complement strand
CTCCACAGCACCGACCTCACCGATACGAGCAAGCCCAACTACTACCTGCTCACGATGTGGCCCTACCCATCGGGCGACCTGCACATTGGCCACTGGTACGTAAAGACTCCGACCGACGCGATTGCGCGCTACAAGCGCATGCAGGGCTTCAACGTCTTCTACCCGGTCGGCTTTGATGCCTTCGGTCTCCCCGCTGAGAACGCCGCGATTAAGCGCAAGATTCATCCGCGTGAGTGGACCTACGCCAACATGGAGAACATGCGCCGCCAGTTGCGCAGCATGGGCGCATCATTCGATTGGAAGAGTGAGGTCGTCACCTGCGACCCGGTCTACTTCCGCTGGAATCAGTGGATCTTCCTCAAGTTCTACGAGAAGGGTGTCGCCTATCGCAAGCAGGCCCCAGTCGATTGGTGCCCATCGTGCCAGGTCACCCTCGCGCGCGAACAGGTCGAAGGCGTTGATCGCGTTTGCTGGCGCTGCTCAACTCCGGTCACGAAGCGCGACCTGACGCAGTGGTTCTTCAAGATCACCGACTACGCCGATGAGTTGCTCTCCTACGACGGGCTCAACTGGCCAGAGCCGATTCGCACCATGCAAACGAATTGGATCGGCCGTTCCGAAGGTGCCGAGGTCGACTTCACCGTTGCACCAGCGACACATCATGCCGGCGGCGAGAAGCTGCGCGTTTTCACCACGCGCCCCGACACGCTCTACGGCGCGACCTTCATGGTGCTCGCACCAGAGCATGATCTGGTCGACACGATCACCACACCAGAGCAGCGCGCTGCGGTCACCGCCTACATCGAGGCGACGAAGCGCAAGACCGAAATCGATCGCCTCACCACCACGAAAGAGAAGAGTGGCGTTGCCACCGGTGCGTTTGCGATCAACCCAGTCAACGGCGAGAAGGTTCCGGTCTGGATCGCTGACTACGTGCTCGCCGGCTACGGCACCGGCGCGATCATGGCGGTGCCAGCGCATGACGAGCGCGACTACGAGTTCGCCCAGCAATTCGGGCTGCCAATCGTTCCGGTGGTGGCGCCCGCAAACCTTGCCGCTACACCAAACGACGTACCGCTCCCGTATGTGGAGAAGACCGAGGGTGCCGCCGTGGCGGTAAACAGCCCCGCCTGGAACGGCGCCGCTTGGCCCGAGTCGCTCACCAAGGCGATCGCCCATCTCGAGAGCAGCAAGAGTGGCGAGAAGAAGGTCACCTATCGCCTGCGCGACTGGCTGATCAGCCGCCAGCGCTACTGGGGCACACCAATCCCAATCATTCACTGCGAGACCTGCGGTCCGGTCGGCGTGCCAGTGGAGCAGCTCCCCGTCACCCTTCCTGACGATGTTGACTTCAAGGCGACGGGTGAGTCACCACTGAAGACCGCCACCGCGTGGCTGAACGTGCCGTGCCCGAAGTGCGGCGGCCCAGGCCAGCGCGAAACCGACACGATGGACACCTTCGTCGATTCGTCGTGGTACTGGTATCGCTACCTCACACCAAACAACGAACTCGGCCCGGTTGATCGGAAACTGGTTGATGCCTGGTGCCCTGTGGATCAGTACACCGGTGGTGCCGAGCATGCGGTGATGCATCTGCTCTACTCGCGCTTCTTTACCAAGGCGATGCGCGACCTTGGGCTGATTGGTGAATCTGAGCCGTTCACGCGCCTCTTCAATCAAGGCCAGATCCTTGGTGCCGACGGCGAGCGCATGTCGAAGTCGCGCGGCAATGTGCAAGACCCCGACGAACTGGTGAG
>CAIJIA010000118.1 GCA_903820655.1 uncultured Chloroflexota bacterium | reverse complement strand
AGGACGCGGTCGCCGTAGCCTGCCTTCACGAGGCGTGCGATGTTGCGGGCGTCATCTTCATCGCTGGTGCAGGGCGCCTGCTGGTCGGCGTAGAAGACCTGCATGCCGATCATGTCGTACTGCAGGTAGATGCCGCGCTTCAAGAGGCGCGTCTGGTACTCGTAATCGTCGCCGCTCGGGTTGGAGTGGCAGAGCACCACGCTCTGCATCGGCACCCCCTGCGCCGCAACGAAGTCAAGCACCTCATCGCCAAGGCGATACCAGCCCGGCATGTGGATCTGAATTGGCACACCAGTCTCGCGCTGCGCCAGGCAGGCGCCAGCGAGCGAGTTGCGCTCGCGGTTGGTGAACGGCTGGCCAACGAAGATCTCGCCGATGAAGCCGGCACGAATGTTGGTTCCCTGCGCACCGACGGTCAGGTCGCGCACGATGCAGTCAGCGATCTCACGCACGCTGCCGTCAAGGTGCTCGGGGCCGTGCACGGGGTCGAGGAATATGCCGCTCCCCATGATGACGTTGAGGCCCGACTCACGGCTGATTCGTGCGAGCCCCTCAGGGTCGCGACCGTTCCCCTTGTCGGCGCAGGCCTCCATGATCGTACGACCGCCCTGTGCGGCGAAGCGCTTCACCTCGCTGATGGCGGACTCAATGTCGTTCAGCGCGCAGTTGTCCTTGTTCAGGAACGGGTCGTGGCGCAGCTCCCAGATATTGGTGATAGAGACCTTCTCGTCGACGAGCTCCCTGGAACGTGCCGAATCGTCATAGGGTGGATGCCACCACGGTGTGACGATGTTGAAGAGGTGCTCGTGTGTGAGGGTGAGCCCCATTTCGGCGCTCTCAATCTCACCAGTAACCGTTTGAACCTTGACCATGGTTAGCTCGCCGCCTCGAAAAGTCGGCGCGGATTCGCGGTCATCATGCTGATCCCCTGCTCGAGCGGCACGCCGTGCCGGGCGAGTCGCGGCAGGAAGAACTCGACCATGTGGCCGTAGCCCGGGCCACCGTACGAGCGCAGCAGCGACTTTAAGAAGATGTCTTGTGACATCAGCACCTTTTCGCCAAACCCATCGCGAACAAGGCGGGCAATGTTTCGCGCATCGTCTTCATCGCTGGTGCATGACGCCTGCTGGTCGGCGTAGAAGACCTGCATGCCGATCATGTCGTACTGCAGGTAGGCGCCACGGCGCAGGAGTCGCGTCTGATATTCGTGGTCGTCGCCGCTCGGGTTGGAGTGGCAGAGCACGATGCTCTCCATGGGAACCCCGTGTGCCGCGCAGAAGTCGAGCACCTCGTCGCCATAGCGGAACCAGGCGGGCATATGCACCTGCATTGGCAGGTGCGTTTCGCGCTGTGCAATACAAGCGCCGGCAAGTGACTTGCGCTCTCGTGCCGTGAATTCGCTGCCCACGCCGATTTCGCCAATGATCCCTGACTTCACCTTCGTACCACGTGCACCTTCAGTAATGTCGCGAATCAGCTCGTTGGCAATGTCATGTTCGCTCTTGTCGTCGTTCTCTTCTGGCTGCGATCCGTCAAGGTAGTAACCCGTTCCCATGATGATGTTGAGGCCGGTGCGCTTGCTAATGGTGGCGAGCCCTTCAGGGTTGCGGCCGTTGCCATCGGCGCTCGTCTCAATGATCGTCTTTCCGCCCTGATCAACGAATCGCTGCACCTCTTTGATCGCTAACTCAATGTCTTGCATGCTGCAGTTGTCTTTATTGACGAACGGGTCGTGCTTGAGCTCCCAGATGTTGGTGATGGAGACCTTCTCGTCGACGAGTTCGCGCGATCGCGCGGAATCGTCGAGTGGTGGATGCCACCAAGAAAGCACGTCGTTGAGGAGATGTTCGTGAGTCAACGTCAGACCGAGGTCTGCGGAGCTGACTGGGCCCAGGACCGTTTCGATCTGCTTCATCTGCGCAGACTAGCGCGCGCCGCGCTCTCCTGCGGGGAGGCGACGCACGGCAAGAATTCCGAGTGTGAGCAACAGCACGGATCCAAGAAAGACGGGGGTGAGGGCAAGAGCATCCCCTACTCGAGGTGTGCCAGTAAGGGCTACGGCTGAGGAGATGAGTGGCCCAACGACGGCACCAGCGTAGAGAGGGAAGAGCGAGAGGCTCAGCGCGGCGGTGCGACGGCGCTCGGTGACCGCGTTGGCCAACCAGGTGAAGACCATTGCCTGCAGCAGCGCTGATGCCGCGGCAAGGAGCGTGTTTGAGAGGGCGAGGCCAAACGTGGTTGAGACGACGATCATTGCGCCAGCGGCAACCGCCGCAGCAACGAAGCCGACCGCCATCACGCGCGGAGCGCCGATGCGCGGCACGAGCCGTGTGGCGAGAAGCGGCGCAGCGAGGGCGCCCCCCAATGCTGAGAGCCCTGTCAGCAGGCCAACCGTGCCCGCCACGCCAGGGGCGGCAAGCGGTTCGGCGATCCCCATAATCGAAGGGCCGATCACCACCTCGGCGATTCGGAGCGGGAAGACGGGGCGGAGCATGCGCTCGCCAGCGATCGCAAAGCCAAGCACCAGGTATCCCGCACGAATCCTGCGGTCGGCGAAGACCTCGCGGAGGCCGCGGCGGGCCACCTCAAGCACGCCTCCCGTCGGCGGATAGTGCGGTCGAACGTCGGGAATCGCCACGATGTTCGCCACGATCAGTGCGGCGTTCAGTAGGGCCGCCACCATGATTGGCGCGGCGAGCGAGAGGCCCAGCCCGTCGATCATCGCGCCGGCGAGGAGGGGGCCCAGCGCGAAGCCCATTGGTGCCGCCGCACTAAAGAGGGCGATCGATCGGGTGCGCGCGCTCTCTGGCGAAACTTCACGAATCGTCGCCAGCATGACCCCGGTGTTGCCAAGCCAGAAGCCGAGGGCGAGCGTTGCACCAATGAGCTGCCATGCCTCTTGCGCGAGCGCGAAGGCGATAAGGGCAACGAGGGCGATCAGTCCACTGCGCACGATGACCAGTCGACGCGACCGCAACTCGGCAATGGCCAACCAGATCGGCACCTGCGGTGCGCCAACAATAAAGATGCCCGCGATCGTCAGCCCAGAAAGTGAGGCGATTGATGCCAGCGGAACACCTGTATGTTCCAGCGCCAGCGGCAGATAGGCGTAGATCATGCTGACGCCAAAGATCTCGGAGAACTGCACCAGCACGTAGATGGTCACGATCCGCTGCCATGGAACGGCGGCACCTCGTTGAGTCACGCTACCCCCGCCGACGGCGACAGGCGTCGCTGCAGTACTTCACCTCGTCCCAGACTCGCTCCCAGCGCTTGCGCCACTGAAACGGTCGGCCACACACCACACAGATCTTCTCGGGGCGCTCGCTCGGAGGACGATGTGGCTGCCGCAGTTCTTTTCGCGCACCTCCCACAACTATCGGCCGCTCTCTGGCTTCAGCGCCGCGCTATACGATGCGAGCGTTCGTTGGCGCGCCTCGGCATGGTCGACGATCGGCTCTGGGTACTGCTTCCCGAGAGTGATCCCTGCTCCGGCAAGCGCCTTCGGATGTGCCCACGGCGCATGGATCGCTGGCGTTTGCAGCGCTGCAAGCTCTGGCACCCAACGCCGCACATACGCACCGTCAGGGTCGAAGTTTCCTGCCTGCGTCACCGGATTGAAGATGCGGAAGTACGGTTGCGCGTCGGTGCCGCTCCCCGCACACCACTGCCAGCCACCATTATTCGCGGCGATATCGCCGTCAACAAGATGTCGCAAGAAGTGTGCTTCGCCTTCGCGCCAGTCGATCAGCAAATCTTTCGTGAGGAATGATGCGGTGATCATGCGCGCGCGATTGTGCATGAAACCGGTCGCTGCGAGTTGACGCATTGCAGCGTCCACTACGGGATAGCCGGTGGTGCCGCTCTTCCACGCCTCGAGTAGGCGCTGATCGTCGCTCCACTGGATTGCGTCGTAGGTCGGTCGCCACGCGCTGCGCGCTGCATGTGGTGCATGCCAGAGCACCTGCGTGTAGAAGTCTCGCCATGCGATCTGGCTCACCCACAGTCGCTCTCCCGAACGTTTTCCCTCTTGCATCGGCGGCAGCGGGAGTTGTCGCGCAACAAGTTCGCGCGGCGAGAGGAGTCCGATGTGCAGCGCCGCTGAGAGGTGACTCGTGCCAGCGGTGTCGGCCAACGTGTTGCGCCGATTCGCGTACTCGCCTACTGAACGCCGCCATGTATCGGCGTGTGCGCGCGCGGCACGTTCGCCTGGCTTCGGAAGTTCTTCAATCTGCGCTGTTGGTACCGCATGCGCATCAAGAAGCGCCTGATCAACGGTGGAGGCTGGAGTTGGCGTTGGAAGTGGTGGAAGCTTTTTTGGCGCTGGGAGTGGTGCGCTCGCGTCAACCTGCTCAAGCCATCGGCGGAAGTACGGCGTATAGACGCCGTACGGTGTGCCGCCACCGGTGAGCAGTTCTTCTGGCTCCACCACGACAAGTCCTCGCTTTGCATGCAGTTGCACGCCGAGTGGCGTCAGTAGATCCGCAACGGTGTGATCGCGCT
>CAIJIA010000117.1 GCA_903820655.1 uncultured Chloroflexota bacterium | reverse complement strand
TGACCAAGGTCGTGCGGATCGCCACTCCATAGCGGGTACCATCTCCCTCTAAGGGAGGGGTAATGCCCAGCTTTCGGAACCCGTTTAAACGCCGCAAGGCGACCCCCGGAGCCGAGCCCGATTTGTGGCTCCGGTGCCCCGGGTGCTCGGAGCTCCTCTTCAAGAAGACCTTGGAGAAGAGCCTTCAAGTCTGCGCGGCATGCGGCCATCACTTCCGCGTGCCCGCCCGCGAGCGCATTGCGCAGCTGGTCGACGAGGGCACCTTTACTGAGGCCGACGCCAGCCTGATCTCGCTCGACCCGATCGTCTTCACCGACTCCAAGGGCTACCCCGAGCGGGCCGCCGCCGCCCGCGCCACCACCGGTGAGCGTGACGCCGCCATCCGCGGCACCGCCCTCATTGGCGGCATCGAGGTCTCCCTCGTCGCCATGGACTTCTTCTTTATGGGTGGCTCAATGGGTTCGGTCGTAGGCGAGAAGGTCGCCCGCGCCGCCGAACTCGCCACCGCCCGCCGCCTCCCACTCGTAATCGTCTCGGCATCGGGCGGCGCCCGCATGCAAGAGGGGACCTACGCCCTGATGCAACTCCCAAAAACCCTCGCTGCAATCGCGCGCCTGAAGGCGAGCGGCGGCACCTTCATTAGCGTGTTGACCGACCCAACCACTGGCGGCACCATCGCTTCGTTCGGCGCCCTCGGCGACCTCAACGTTGCCGAACCAAATGCGCTCATCGGCTTCAGCGGCGCGCGCGTCTCCGCCGGCACCATCGGCGACGAACTCCCTGTTGGTTTTCAGCGCAGCGAGTTTCTGCTTGAGACCGGCTTCATCGATGCGATCGTGCCGCGCGGCAATCTGCGCGGTTGGCTGACGCGTGCACTCGGACTCCTGCAGCCGCTCCCTGCACCAGCGGTACCGCTCTATCGACAGATCGGCATTCCTGGCGTGGGCCTTATTGGCGGCATGGTCACTGGCGTCGCGCAAGGCGCTGGCGCCATGATTGGTTCGGTGCTCTCGCCTGTTGCCGATGCGGCGTCGAAGGTGGCAAATCGCGCCGACCAGATTCTTGAGAACCAGCGCGACCGACACCTGGCGCCAGAGCTTGGGCCACACCTCGACGAGGCCGAGGCGTGGAGCCACGTGCAACGTGCGCGCGAGGTAAACCGACCACGCACCGCTGAACTGCTTGAGGCGCTCGGTGCGGAATTTGTGGAGCTGCGTGGCGATCGACGCGCCGGTGATGACGGCGCAATCGTTGCGGGCATTGCGCGCATCGACGGGCGACGCATTGTGGTGGTCGGCACCCAGAAGGGGACCGACACCGAGAGCAACATTCGCCGTGGATTTGGCATGCCGCACCCTGAGGGGTATCGCAAGGCGATGCGCGCCTTTGAGCTTGCCGAGCGCCTGCACCTGCCGCTCCTCACCCTGATCGACACCCCTGGTGCACACCCCGGCCCTGAGTCGGAGCAGCACGGCATCGCCGAGGCGATCGCCGCCGCCATCAGCAAGATGACCGAGCTGCGCACTCCAATTGTCACGGTCGTTACCGGCGAGGGTGGTTCGGGTGGCGCACTCGCCATCGCCGCCGCCGACCGCGTCTTCGCTTTTGAACACGCCTACTACTCGGTGATCAGCCCAGAGGGGTGCGCCGCGATCTTGTTCCGCACCTCCGAGAAGGCCCCCGCCGCGGCTCGCGCCCTACGCATCACCGCGCCAGAGCAGGTCGCCCTGGGCGTGGTCGACGGCATCATTGCCGAACCCGAAACGCTCTCCGCCGAATCGACGATCACCTTGGCCCGCGCGATGTGGGAGAAGGTCTCTGCAACGTTCGACGAGTTGGAATCGATGAGCGATTTGAACGCGCTGCTCGACGCGCGGTACGCGCGCTATCGCGCCTACGGTGCATTTGATGAGGCGGCTCCAACGAAGAAGGGTCTCGTCGGAGCGATTCGTTCCATCTTCGGTATGGACCGCGATAAGGTGCCGGCCGGCATCAACGACGAGTGGCTCGATGAGATCGAGCGCAATAGTGCGGGGGCGTAGCTGATGCCACACAACACTGAGCGACTCGGCGAACTCCTTGACTCGTTGGTTCCTGTGTTGGTTGAGCGCCTGCATGAGACGGGGCTCGGCGAGATTGAGATCGAGCGCGATGGCGCCATCGTGCGCGTACGCGCCGAAGACCTTGGTGCACCTGGTGCTTCGGCTCCAGCGCCAGCCGCTCCGCGCGGCGCAACGCCTTCCGCCGCCGCTGTTGCAGCACCGACCGCCGCCGACGACCGGCGCCACCCGGTGCGCTCCACCGCCGTTGGCTTTGTGAAGCTAGCTCCCGACATTCACGTTGGTGGCAAGGTCGCCAAGGGGTCTCTCGTTGCGACCGTGGATGTGCTCGGTGTTGCCGTCGAGGTGCGCGCCGATCACGGCGGCATCGTCGCCAAGCTGCGCTGTGCCTCTGGCGATCCTGTGGAGTACGGCCAGGAACTCTTCCTCCTTGAGTCAGTCGGCGAGGCGAAGCTGTGATCAAGCGCGTGCTGATTGCCAACCGCGGCGAGATTGCGCTGCGAATCTTGCGTGCCTGCCGTCAGCTCGGCATCGAAGCTGTTGTCGCTTACAGCGAAGCCGATCGTGAGTCGCGTGCCGTGCTCGTTGCCGACGAGGCGATCTGCATCGGCCCAGCCGACGCCAAGCGCAGCTACCTCTCGGCGCCTGCGGTGATCTCTGCGGCGCTCGCCACCGGCTGCGACGCGATTCACCCGGGCTACGGCTTCCTCTCCGAGAACGCCGCCTTCGCCGAGGCCGCCGCCGCGCACGGACTCACCTTCATTGGCCCATCTGCCGAGGTGCTCGAGCGCTTTGAGAGCAAGGCGGGGGTGCGCGCACTGCTGGCGAAGCACGGCCTGCCAACGATTCCTGGTTCTGACGGCGTCGTTGCCGACGAGGCTGCGGCGGCGAAAGCCGCGGCAAAGATCGGCTACCCGGTCATCTTGAAAGCCTCGGCCGGCGGCGGCGGACGCGGCATGCGCGTGATCCAGAACGCCGACGACCTGGCACAGCTCTTCTCGCTCTGCACCCAAGAGGCGCAGGCGGCGTTCGGCGACGGGTCGCTCTATCTCGAGAAGTATCTCGTCGACACACACCACGTCGAGGTGCAGATCGCTGTCGACAAGGCGGGCACCGCGTTGCACTTCGGTGAGCGCGACTGCTCGGTGCAGCGACGGCATCAGAAGCTCGTCGAAGAGTCGCCATCTACGGCACTCACCCCAAAGGTCCGCGAAGAGTTCTTGGCGCGTGCCGCGAAGGCGATCGGCGCCGCGGGGTATCGCAACCTCGGAACCCTGGAGTTCTTGGTTGGCCCCGACGGGAAGCCGTACTTCATCGAAATCAACTGCCGCATTCAGGTCGAGCACCCGGTTACCGAAATGGTGACGGGCGTCGATTTGGTCGCGCTGCAGATTCGCCTCGCCGCTGGTGAGGCCATGCCGTTCACGCAGGAGCAGGTGGAGCGCCGCGGTCACGCGATCGAGTTCCGCCTCACCGCCGAAGATCCAGTGCACGAGTTCCGCCCGCAGGCCGGTGAGATCACAACCTTCCGCTCGCCGAGCGGCCCATGGGTACGCTTCGACTCGCATCTCTATGCGGGCTACGAGGTGCCGCCGTATTACGACAGCCTGCTTGCCAAGTTGATCGTGTGGGGGAACACGCGCGAAGAGGCGATCGCACGTTCACGCGCCGCACTGCTTGAGGTAGAGATTGGCGGCGTGGAGACCACGCGCGACTTCTTCCTTGGACTCCTCGAGACACCATCGTTTTTGAACGGCACCGCCACCACCGGCATGCTCGATGCAATCGGCACCGCCGATATCTTGGCCGCCGCGCCGAAGGCCCGCGCATGACCGCACCCCTGCTCAACCAGGCCGGCATTGAGGCGCTCATCCCGCACCGTGCGCCGTTCTTGCTGCTCGACCGCATCGTCTCTGAAGACCGCTCGACGCAGACCCTGGTTGCGGAACTCGACGTACGACCCGACGCCTTCTGGACTCCAGGACACTTTCCTGGCATGCCGATCATGCCCGGCGTGCTGCAGGTCGAGGCGCTCGCCCAGGCGATGGGCGTCTACGTGGCGCGCACCGAAGGGTTCGGCAACCGTCTCGGCGTCTTCGCCAAGATCGAGGAGTGCCGCTTTACCCGCATGGTCGTTCCGGGCGAGACGCTGCGCCTCGAGATTCAGATGCAGAAGCTTGGTTCACGAATGGGCACCGCCAAGGGAACCGCGAGCGTTGATGGCGCCGCCGCCTGTACCGTCACGATTACGTTTGTGATTCCACCCGAGTCGGCGCTTCCGCGCCCGGCCGGTTCAGCCGAATAGCGAAGGGAAAGATATGAAGCGCGTCGTCGTTCTCTCAGACATTCACGGCAACCTTGCGGCACTCGAGGCCGTCGTCGCGCGCCTCCCCGCGCTGAAGCCTGATCAGGTCGCGATCCTCGGCGATCACGCGTTGTTTGGGCCGCAGCCTTCGGAGACGATCGACCTGATTCAGCAGCTGCAGAAGAAGGGCGCGCTCGTCACCGCGGGCACCGGCGACATCGCCGTTGCCGACCTTGATTACGCCGCCTCGTTCCCGAGTCTCGCCGGTGGTCTACCACCAGGGCTGAAGGCCGCCGTTGAATGGGCCTCGGATGCGCTCGATGACGATCGCATCGAGTGGCTGCGTTCACTCCCTAGTGAGCGGCGCATTCGCTACGGCGAGATCGCTGTGACCTTCTGTCATGCGTCGCCTGGTTCGCGCACCATTCCGTTGAGCGCCGATCTTGACCCATCAACAACGTTGGAGCTGCTCGGCCAGACCGACTCGCGCGTTGTGTGCGTGGGCTTTACGCACAGCGCGCGCGTGAAGGATTACGGCTGGAAGGTGCTCGTTGACGCGGGCTCCGTGGGCCTGCCGTACGACGGCGATGCCACTGCCGCCTTCACCGTGATCGACATTGATCCCGAGGCGAAGACCATTAACGCCGAGGTCTATCGCGCCAGCTACGACACCGAGAAGGTTGCCGATGCGATCAGCGCACGGGCGCTGACGGGCGACACCTACCGCGCCGCAACGCTGCGCTCCGGGAAGCTGGTGCGATGAGCAACGAGCAGCGCGTCGTCGTTACGGGGATGGGGGCGGTCTCACCGCTCGGCCGTGGCGTTGCCGCGCTCTGGGACGGTCTCCTCGCCGGACGCTCTGGCGTTCGCGCGCTGCAGGGCCTTGACCTCACCGGCCAAGAGGTCGACTTCGGCGGGCAGGCGATCGACTTCGATCCGTCGGATGTCCTCGAGCCGAAGCAGATCAAGCGCCTCGATCGCTTCACACACTTCGCCATCGCCGCCGCCGCTGAGGCGCTCGCCTCGGCTGGGCTGCCACCACGCTTTGAAGCGGGCGAATCATCCGAAGGCGTGGCCACGATTATTGGCTCTGGGCTCGGTGGCGCAACCACCCTCTTTGAGCAGGCCGCCGTCTTCGCTGAGCGCGGCGCTGGTCGCATTTCGCCATTCTTGGTTCCTGCCGCCATTGGCAACATGGCCTCGGGCGAAGTCGCGATTCACGTTGGCGCGCAAGGGCCATCGTTCGGCGCGGTGAGCGCCTGCGCCACCGCTGGTCACGCGATTGGTGAGGCGTACGAGATGATTCGCCGCGGCGACGCGACCGTCGCACTCGCGGGCGGCACCGAGGCGGCGCTCCACCCAGTCGTGATTGCCGGGTTCAACAACATGCGTGCCCTCTCGCGCAGTGGCGCATCGTCGACGGGCGGCAACCCTGCCGCCGCCTCACGACCGTTTGATAGCGGCCGCGATGGATTCGTGATGGCCGAAGGCGCGGGCATCCTGCTACTGGAGCGACTTGATGTGGCACTCGCCCGCGGCGCAACCCCACTCGCCGAACTCGTTGGCTACGGCGCCACCGCCGACGCGCTACACATCACCCTGCCAGCGCCTGGTGGCTCTGGTGCCGTGCGCGCCGCACGACGTGCACTCGCGAAGGCGGGTCGCACCGGTGCCGATCTTGATCACATCAACGCACATGCCACCTCAACGCCTGAGGGCGACAAGGCGGAGCTCGAAGCGATTCGTACGATCCTTGGCGAAGGGTCCCGTGCCAGCGTCACTGCAACCAAGGGTGCGATCGGCCATACGCTCGGCGCCGCCGGCGGCCTCGGCTCCATCGCCACGATCTGCGCCATGCGCGACGGCCGCGTGCATCCAACGTTGAACCTCACCGCACCAGATCCAGCCTCTGTTGGTCTGAACATCGTTACTGGCGCGCCTGCTGCGCAGCAGGTCAACCTGGCGCTGGTCAATGCCTTCGGCTTCGGCGGCCAGAACTCCGCACTCCTCTTTGCAAAGTGGGAGGGTCGCTAATGCCCGAGAAGCGTCGCGTTCGACTGCAGAAGAGTGCACGGCGCGCCCTTGAGGCGGCGCGCGATGCGGCACGCCGCGCGCGCGGCGACGCACCTGAGGTTGCGCCATCGAACGACGTAACGCCACCGTCCACACCTGCAATCGAGCGACTCGCACCGCGCGATCCATCACGCCTGATTGAAAGTGCGCTGCCAGCAGCCGCCGCTCCAGTGCAGAACATGCCTCCTCGGCCACGAAAGGGGGAGAGCCGCAGCGGCGTTCGTCTGCCGGCCAACCTGCCACTCACAACCGATGACGCGGCCCTGATCGAGATCATCGATCGCCTCGCTGTTGTCGCCGACGGGAGTGGCCTCGCCGAAGTCGAGCTCTCCGCTGGCGGCACCCGCGTGGTGGTGCGCAGCCGCAGCGCCGTGCAGGGGAGCCACGTGGTGATGGCCACCGCCGCGCCACAGACCATCGCCAGCGCCGCTCCAGTGCCACTCCCAACGGGAATAAAGCCAGCGCCCGCCGCGACAGCGAGTGCCGCAGCACCGAGCGGCCTGGTGGTGAACGCGCCGCTTACCGGCATCTTCTACGCCGCCCCATCGCCGGGCGCCGATCCATTTATTGGTGTCGGATCGATCGTGGCGGTTGGCCAACCGATCGGCCTCATCGAAGCGATGAAGCTCTTTAACGAGATCAAGAGCGACAAGGCGGGTCGTGTGGTGCGCATCATTGCGCAAGACGGACTCCTGGTGAAGGCGAAGACGCCGATCATTGAGGTGGAGCCAGCATGAGCGGCCCAATGACCGACGGCGACGCTACACGCATTGGTGGTGAGACCGGTTTAGCGGCGCTGCCGAATCGTACGACCCACATTGTTGGCTGGGGCCACGAGGTGCCGAAGGCGGTCGTTACCAACGCCGATCTCGAGAAGATCGTGGAGACGAGTGACGAGTGGATCAGCACGCGGACCGGCATTCGCGAACGACACATTGCTGGTGCCGGTGAGACGACCGCATCGATGGGCGCCATTGCCGCCGCTCGCGCACTCGCCGTTGCTGGCGTCTCCGCCGACTCCGTTGACCTGATCGTTGTTGCTACCCTCACCCCTGACCATCCAATGCCGAGCACCGCAGTGCTCGTAAAAGAGGCGATCGGCAGCCATCGCGCCGCCGCCTTTGATCTCTCTGCCGCCTGCTCTGGGTTCGCCTATGCCTACGCCGTAGCACACGGCTTTCTCACCGCCGGTCTCGGTCAGCGCGCACTCGTCATTGGTGCCGAGTCGCTCTCGCGCGTCGTTGACTGGAGTGACCGTTCCACCTGTGTCCTCTTTGGCGATGGCGCGGGCGCAATTGTGCTTGATGCGCTCGACCTGCACGACGATCAGAACATTGCGACGCGCCCAGGAACGCTGAGCTTCGAACTCTCCGCCGATCCGTCGGGCGCGTTTGCGCTGTGGATCCCTGGCGGCGCAGGCGACGACGCCGATCCGATGATCAAGATGGATGGTGCGAAAACCTATGTGTACGCAACACGCACGATGGCTGCGGTGGCAACGGCAGCGATCGAGCGCGCCGGCCTCACCGTTCCGCAGGTAGATCTCGTGATTCCACATCAGGCGAACCTGCGCATCATCGAGCACGTCTCCAAGGCGATCGATTACCCGATGGAGAAGATCTTCGTGAATCTCGACCGCTACGGAAATACCTCCGCGGCGAGCATCCCGATCGCCCTCTCTGAGGCGGTGGCGGCCGGGCGCCTGAAGCCGGGCGACGTCTTCTGCACCGTGGCCTTCGGTGGCGGCTACACCTCGGGCGCCTTCGTGACGCGCTGGGATGCCGACCCTACCCATGGCGCACGCGCCGCTACGGTGGATGCGAGCACGATCAAGATCAAGCGCCCTGAAGGTGGGGCGAAGGCGGCCGTGGTG
>CAIJIA010000116.1 GCA_903820655.1 uncultured Chloroflexota bacterium | reverse complement strand
CTGCACCGCTGGGACCTCGTGAAACCGATCAAGGCGTTGGCGAAGCGCGGCGCGCCGATCCTTGGCACCTGCGCGGGGGCGATCCTCCTTGCGACGAAGATCGCGGATGGTGACGAACCGGTGCTCTCGCTGCTCGACATCGAAGTGCGGCGCAATGCCTTCGGACGACAGCTCGAATCATTCGAAACCAGCCTGGTCATGGAGGGCTTCGGCAAGGAGGGGCGATCACGCACCATCCAAGCCGTCTTCATTCGTGCTCCTGAGATCGTGAAAGTTGGTCCGTCGGCTCGCGCCGTTGCCACACTTGAGGACGGCCGGATCGTGGCCGCGCGCCAGGGTCGAATCCTCGGCATCGCCTTCCACCCTGAGATCACCGGTGAGACGGGGGTGCACCGCTGGCTTGTTACCGAGGCGTTAGCGGCTGCGCTCTAGAACCTAAAAGAGCCGCACGACGCGACGGCATGCGAATCGCACGCTAGGATTTGCCTATGAGCATTGCTCGCGACCCCCACGAGGAACCAATTCGCGCGGCGATTCAAGACGAGGCGATTGTCGACAACCTCGACCTACTGCTTGACTGTCTCCCTGGTGAGATCGTCGCGGCAATCCGTGAGCTGGCTACTCATGAAAATCTCGCCGCTGGCCGAGATGGCTTACTCGAAATCGTTCTCGACCTTGGTCGCCGACCAGAGGCACGAATCACTTCGGGCGATGTGACGCTACTCGAACGAGAAATCACCGACGAAGACTTGAACTGGGTAATTTCGCACATCGGAAACTTCGGTGGTGATAACCGCGCCGGCATCGAGCGCACCCTGCATCGCATCTCTGCCATTCGCAATCGATCGGATCGAGTCGTTGGCCTCACCTGCCGCGTTGGCCGGTCAGTGTTCGGCACGATCGAGATCCTTCGCGATCACATTGAGGCCGGCCGCTCGATTCTGATCATGGGTCGCCCAGGGGTTGGTAAGACCACCATGCTGCGCGAGGCGGCGCGCGTCCTCGCCTCGGAGTTCAGCAAGCGCGTGGTGGTGGTTGATACCTCAAATGAGATCGCCGGCGACGGCGATATTCCGCATCCAGCGATCGGCAAGGCACGACGCATGCAGGTGAGTGCGCCAGAGCGACAGCACCTCGTGATGATCGAGGCGGTCGAGAATCACATGCCCGAGGTGATCGTGATCGACGAGATCGGCACCGAGGCTGAGGCGATCGCCGCACGAACAATCGCCGAGCGCGGCGTGCAGCTGATCGGCACCGCCCACGGCAACAGCCTCGACAACCTGATGTTGAACCCGACGCTCACCGACCTGATCGGTGGTATTCAGAGCGTCACCCTCGGTGACGACGAGGCGCGACGACGTCGCACGCAGAAGAGCGTGTTGGAGCGCAAGGCGCCGCCAACCTTCGATGTGATCGTGGAGATCATCGATCGCGACCACATCTTGGTGCACGAAGATGTTGCCGGCACCGTCGATGCGCTCTTGCGCGGTGACGCGGTGGCCCCTGAGGAGCGCTGGCGCGATGAGGGCGGCGTCCGCCGATCACATGCACGCATTCGCCCTGGACAGACAGCGCAGGGTGAGTCACGCCGATTTGGCGGGCTGACGCCAGGCGACGATCGTCGCGGCCGACGGAGCGATCGGGGCGACCGTGGTGATGAAGGGCGTGGCGGCTGGCGACGAAATCGCGAGCAGGCGCGACACATTGAAACTATTCCAGGCGGCACCGCGACGCCGGTGATTCGCGCATTTGAGGGCGACCCAATTGGTGGCGGAAGCTGGCGACCAGAACGCGGCTGGAGCCACGAATCGATGGCATCGACCGTTTCTGACATGGACCACGAGCCCATTGGACGCACCGTTAGTGGCGCGCTCGTACCCGCGGAGTGGGATGAGGCACCAGACGCCGATGACGACGAGCGCGAAGTCAGTCAGCTCCCGCAACTGCGCGTCTTGGCGCATGGTATCTCGCGCAAGAAGCTTGAGGCGGCGATTCGTGAGCTCGGCCTCCCGGCGACAACAGCGCGAACCGCCGATGAGGCCGACGCGGTGGTGACGATTCGCAATGAGTTCAAGCAGCGTGGCACGCCGATTGTGGACGCGGAGCGACGCGGCGTACCAGTGCATGTGCTCAAGAGCAATGCCTCAGAGCAAATGGAGCGCGCACTTCTCGACATCTATCAGCTGCCACACGATCCACGAGAGATCGCGATGCGCGAGGCGAAGGCGGGCATTGAAGAGGTGGCGCGCACCCAGCATCCTGTTGAACTTTCGCCACAGAACGCGTACATCCGTCGCCTCCAGCATCAGCTCGCTGGCGATGCCGGCGTCACCAGCAGTTCGCGCGGCCGTGATCCCCATCGACGTGTTCGACTTGAGCCCCAGGGTCGCTCTTCGAGCACCCCTCGTCGTCGTCGCTAGCCCGCGATGTTCATCACTTTCGAAGGACCAGACGGATCAGGGAAGTCCACTCAAATCGCCCTCTTGGCCGAGCGACTTCGTGCCGCAGGTCGTGAAGTGCTGACCGTTCGCGAGCCAGGCGGCACTCCAGCGGGGGAGCGCATTCGCGCACTCCTTCTCGGCGAGGGTGGCAGCGTGGAGATTAACCCCCGCGCCGATGCACTCCTCTTTAACGCCTCGCGTTCGCAGCTGGTGACCGAGGTGATTCGCCCCGCACTGGCGCGCGGCGCCACCGTCATTGCCGATCGTTTCGCCGACTCCACCCTCGCCTACCAGGGGTACGGCAGTGGACTCCCGCTCGACGAACTGCGTGCAGCGATTAGCTTTGCCACGGCAGGGCTGACCCCAGACCTCACTGTGCTCTTAGACCTCCCCGCCGAAGAGGGGCTCGCTCGTAAATCGGGCGACGGCCGCACGCGCTTTGAAGAGGGGTTCGACGCCGCCTTCCATACGCGGGTCGCCGACGGCTTCCGCGCACTCGCCGCCGCGGAGCCTGCACGCTGGCGAACCTTTGATGCACGCCGCCCGAAGGGTGAGCTCGCCGATGAAATCGCCTCTGCCGTTGGCCTCGCTACACTTCGTCAATGAGTGGCCCATTCATCTCCAAGATCGACACCCTGCGACCCGCATTCGGGTTTGATGACATCTCACTCGCTCCGGGTACCGACACGATTGATCCCG
>CAIJIA010000115.1 GCA_903820655.1 uncultured Chloroflexota bacterium | reverse complement strand
GACTGGTCGCGTTGGCTGAACGCTGAAACCGTTGCAGAGGTGGAGCAGGCGACGGTACTCGGCTGCGTCGGGGTATCTGTCGCAATGGAACTTCTGAACGACGCGAACATCAGCCGCTTGCGCGATGCAGAGCTCGAGGTTGCGGCCTGGACGCTCCGGAGCGTCGAGGGTGCCGCATGGGCGAGTGACCTGCGTCTCACTGCCCTCTGTGTTGAGGGCGAAGGGGCGACTGCCGCTCGCGCGGCGAAGCGCTAACGCTCGCTCTTCGGAGCGCGAAGGTGCGCGGGGGGAACGAGCGCAACAAGGCGGCCGCTCCCAGGCGAATACGGGGCCGCGATGTCGATGCGGATCATTGACCCCTTCTCAACAGGTATGGAGGCAATACCGGTTAGCTCGGTGATCAGATTGCCAAGGTGGGGCTGGTGCCCGACGAGAAGGAGGGCGTCGTGACCGCGTCGAGCGAGGAGCTTGGCGACATGCGCCGCAGTTGGGCCGTCGGCGAGGTTCTCATCAATGGTGGCAGTCGTCTCTAGCGCTGCGGCAATAACGGCGCAGGTTTCGGTGCAGCGACGAGCTGGCGAGGTACGCAGTGATCCAACGTTCGTGCCAGCGGCAACGAGCGCCGCCGCAAGTCGGGCGGCCTGCTTGACCCCCTTTGAGCTGAGTGGCCGCTCTGCGTCGGGGCCGATCCATTCGGAGGGATCACCAGCGTCGGCGTGGCGAACGATGTAGAGGCGCTTCGACTCGGTGGTTGAAGCTGCGCGTTCCGAAGTCAAGGATTGAGGTCCTCAACCTCTCCCGAGGCAAGGTAGACAATGTCTTCGGCGATGTTCGTGGTGCGGTCGCCGATACGCTCAAGGTAGTGCGCAGCAAAGAGCAGTCGCGTGCCGCGAGCAACGTTTGACTTGTCGGCCTCCATCAGGCGGATGCACTCATCGAATGACTGTCGATAGAGTGCGTCGATCTGATCGTCGCTGACCGCTACCTCGCGGGCGCGAACCGGGTCAACGTCGACGAGCGCCATCAAGATGCCGTGGAGCTGGGTGGCTGCCAGCTCGCCAATCTCGGGAAGGTGCAGGTAGCGCTGCAGCGCTGGCTCTGGGGCGAGCTGGACGGCGATCTTCGCGACGGAGGCGGCATGGTCACCGATACGCTCAAGCTCATAGACGACGTGGTTCATCATCAAAAGGTTGCGCAGGTCACGTGCCACCGGGCTCTGTGTGGCGATGGTCGTGGTGATGGCGGTAATGACCTCGTGCTGCATATCGTTGATCTTTCGATCGCCGATGATTACCGACGTGGCCTTCTCTGCGTTGTGGGTGACGAGCGCATCGAGGGCGTCACGGATCGCCGCCTCCGCCATGCTCCCCATGCGGATAACGGTCTCCTTGATGTTGCGCAGCTCGCGGTCGAGCGGCTCGCGGGCACCCTGTGGCGCCGCAGTGGCCCCGTCGGACGCGGTGCGCGCGAGGATCTCCTGGATCTCGCTCTCGACTCGACCCTGATCGTCTCCAGTTGGCATTTTCCCTCCGAGCTGCTCAAGTAATTGGTTCACATCCTACCGCCCCAGCCCCGCCAAGAGGGAATCTCCGTTCACGGCTAGGATGCGCGAATGGCGGCAGGGAAGCGTTTACGCAGTGTTCACGCGGCGAGGCCGCGTTCGGGCGGCGCCCCTCAGACCCCCAAGGCCCGCCGCGGCCGGGTGGGCAGCTCGCAAGCTGGCATCCCACGGGTCTGTGCCGTGGTCGATATCGGCTCCAATTCCACCCACCTCTATGTGGCGGTTTCAGACGGGGTTCGCCAAGAGGTGATCGCCGATGAGTCGATGCCGATTGAGCTCGGTCGCTTGGTCGAGCAGGATCGCACCATTGGGCGCAAGGCCACCACAGCCATTAGTGACGCACTCGCGGCATTTCGTGCGCGAGCAACCACCTTGGGTGCTGATCAGATGTTTGTTGTTGCGACGGAGCCATTCCGCCGCGCCCGTGATCAGGAGAGTGTGCTGCGCGCCCTGCGTGGACCAAAGTTTGCTGCGCCAATCGTGCTGACCCATGAGGAGGAGGGGCTCCTCACCGTACTCGGCCTCCACCACGGACATGACCACTCAGTGCCGCAGCTTGTCGTTGATATTGGTGGGGGCTCAACCGAAGCGGTTGAACTTCATCCTGGGGAACTTCCACGTGCGATTGGCGTCTCAATTGGATCTGCCCGTCTCTTGGCGCGCGTCTCGTATCAAGACCCACCACGTCCACGTGAATGGCAGGAGCTTCGCCGACACGCCCAGATCGCCCTTGCCGACCTTACCGTCGCAGATGTCCACCGCTTGATCTTGGTGGGGGGCACTGCAACACGGCTGCTCAAGCTGGTTCCGGCAACGCTCATTAGCCGCACGATTGAACGCGAAGATCTTGCAGCGATGGGGGAGCGGCTCGTGGCGCTCACGGCAAAAGAGGTTGCGGAGCGCTTCGCAATTTCACAGCGCCGGGCGCGACTCCTTCCAGCTGGGATCGCGATCGTAGAGGCGCTCCTACAGCGAACCACCGCGCGCGAGGTCACCGTTGATCGTGGCGGGATTCGTGAAGGTTTGGTTGTTGCCGTAGCGCGAGCGGGTGATGGATGGCGCGAGGCCCTTCCCACCCTCGTGATGGAGACTCGGGCAGGCTCCTCGCGTTAGATCGAGATCGAGAGGAGCCGCGCCGCTCGCTCAACCTTCGATTCGCCACCGACCGTAACCCCCGGTTGCGCAGCAAGCCATGCCGTGAGTTCACGAGTCGCGCGATCGCGAGCTTCTGGCGTAGCGGTATTCAGGAACTCAATCTCAAGCTCCGTCCAGCGTCGCTCTCCCTCAGGTGTTGGTGCGACCGCGCGTACCTCGTCTAGGCTGAGCAGCGCGAACTCCCCGTCGCTATTCGAGAGCGCTACCGGTTGGCGCTCCTGGCGAAGTGTGAGGTACGGCTGTAGGCGATCAAGCACATGGGCAACGTCAACGCCAGCCTCCGCAAGCGTTGCGACAATCTCCGATGGGAGTTCTTCGGTTTGCTCTGGGGTGCGCTCGATCTCTATCCGCTCACTCAGCGGTCCTGAGGTGCCAACGGTTCGCACGGATTTGAGCGTGTAGCGCAACGCTGCGCCATCGGCTCGGCGGCGTCGTAGCCGCCAGCCAGCGGCGAGAACTTGGCCGCGATAGTCCAGGTACTCGTCAAGGAGGTGAAGGGTTGGCTGCAGTTCGGCCGCCCGGTAGCCGCTGGGGAGTGCAGGGATGTGAGCGTGATCGAGAAGGAATTTCAACTCACGCTCCATAGCGAGATTATGCCTGAGATGCGGCGATTGCCACCTGTCGCAAGGTTTCAAATGATGAGCTGCCCGTGTCCACAAGGCGCTCCCAGGCTCCGTCTGGCTTTAACTCCCAGGCGTTTGCGGTATCGGCGAGCAGTGCGGCGAGGATCTCATCAACCTTGCGGCGTACTTCGCGCTCTTCGAGAGGGAAGAGCACCTCGACGCGACGGTCTAGGTTTCGCTCCATCAGGTCCGCACTCCCCGCGAAAAGCTCCACCCCCTCAGGACCCGAGAAGCGGTAGATGCGGCTGTGCTCAAGGTAGTCACCGATGACGGAACGAATCCGCAGGCGATCCCCATGGCGCTCCGGGTTTGGCAGGAGGCCACACATGCCACGAACGATCAGGTCAATGGAGACACCGGCCTCGGCGGCGCGGTCGAGGGTCGCAATCATCTCGGGATCAATCAGCGCGTTTACCTTGATTGTGATGGAGGCCTCAGCGCCGCCTCGAGCAAGATCGGCGAGACGATCAATTCGCCCCTTGATCTCGCTGCGCAGGTATGCCGGTGCGACGAGGATGCGCTTGTACGCCGAGGCGCGTGCGGCACCAGTCAGGAAGTTGAAGAGGACCCCCACATCGGTGCCAATTGCATCGTTGATGGTGAAGAGGCCGATGTCGGTGTAGCCGCGAGCCGTTTTCGGGTTGTAGTTGCCCGTGGAGAGGTGCACATAGCGGTGAATTGAGGAGCCCTCTCGTCGTGTGATCAGCGTTGCCTTGCAGTGCGTCTTGAGGCCCATCACACCGTAGACCACGTGCGCACCCGCCTCTTCGAGTCGTCGTGCCCACTCGATGTTCGCCGCCTCGTCAAAGCGGGCTTTCAGCTCAACGAGCACCACAACCTCCTTGCCCGCCTGGGCGGCGCGGATTAGGTGTGCGGGGATGCTCGAAGTTGCCCCTGTGCGATAGAGGGTGGAGCGGATGGAGAGCACATCAGGATCATCGGCTGCCTGTGCGAATAACTGATCGACGCTCGCCTCAAAACTGTCGTACGGATGGTGAACCAGCAGGTCACCCTCGGCAATGACTTTGAAGATGTCGCCGTTGGGTGAAGCGTCTGACCTACTCGCAGTGATGCGCGATGGCGCAACCGGCTGCCAACGTGGAGCACGCAGGTCTGGGCGGGGGAGGCTCGCAACCTGCAGCGCGACGGAGAGGTCAAGGGTCCCCGCCACAACCTGCACCTCGCTTTGGCTAATCTCAAGACCCGCCAAGAGCATCGCAAGCAGATCGCTTGGCAACTCGGTGCCAACCTCTAGCCGCACCACGCTGCCGAACCGACGTTGCCTGAGCCCCTCCTCGATTGCCTCAAGAAGATCGTCCGCCTCCTCCTCAACGGTGTCAAGGTCGGCGTCGCGAGTGACCCGGAATAGATGTGCGTCAAGGATCTCTGTGCCAGGGAAGAGCAGGTCAAGGTGGGCGAAGATCAGTTCTTCCATCAGGATCCAGTCGCCGTTACCAAATTGCACTATGCGCCCAAGGATTGTCGGCACCTTTACGCGCGCCAGTGAAATTTCCTCGTCGCCATGTGCGCGGAGTCGTATCGCGAGCGAAAGGCTGAGCGAGCTAATGAGCGGAAACGGGTGGCGTGAGTCAACGGCGAGGGGAGTCAGCACGGGGAAGATCTCTCGCGTGAATCGCTCGGTGAGGATTGACTGCTCGGCGGCATCAAGGTCAGCCCACCGTCGGAGCGGCAACCCAGCGCTGCGCAACTCCTTGATGAGCGCACTCCAACTCTCCTGTGCGGATTCGGTAAGGAGGTCGCTCGCCTCGCGAATCAGAGCTAGTTGCACGTCGGGAGTTCGGCCGTCAGGTCCAGGAGTGCGTACGCCAGCGACCTGTTGATCTCGAATACCGGCAACGCGCACGCCGTAGAACTCGTCGATGTTCGATGCGACGATGCCAAGGAAGCGGAAGCGATCAAGGAGCGGCCGCTTGCTGTTTGACGCCTCAGTCAAAACGCGCGCATTGAAGGCGAGGAGTGAGAGCTCACGACTGACTCCGAGCGTCATCGCGGGGCACTCATGCACGGAGCGCAGGAGCAGCGCTGACGCAGCAGCGACCAGGTGTAGTAGCCGGTCCGGTGGCCGTCGCCCCAGAAGAGGCAGAGCGCATAGCTGCCAACCATTTCGCCGCCCTCAAGCCTCGTCTGGCTTGGGCTGAGGGTTGGATTGGCGTCAAGCCAGCCGGGGAGACCAGCCTCACCGCGGCAGTAGGCGCATGGGCAGAGCCATCGCAGCGGAGTCGCCTCATAGACGCTCACGTGACCATCGCGCCAATCCAGCTCAAGGCGCTGCTGCTCCCGGAGAATGCGAATGGCGACGGGGGCTCCCTGTGTTGGTTCCTGCATAAGAGGATTCTAGGGTTCGTAGGTAAACGCCAGATGAGCGCGCACGAACGAGGAGCGCCGGGCGTGTCGGCTAGACGCCACCGAGTCGGTAGCCAACCCCGCGGACGGACTCTGGGAGCGGGCCACCAGCCTCTTCGAGTTTGCTGCGCAGGCGTGCCACGTGGGGTTTCAGGAGGAGCGGATCAGGGGTTGCCTTATTCGGCCAGGCGGCAACGAGGAGTCGCTGCTGCGTCACAACGCGACCCTTCACTGAGGCGAGGGCCTCCAAGATGTTGAACTCCGTCTTGGTGAGAGCGAGGAGCCGTGTCCCAACATGCACCTCGTGTCGGCTGATGTCGATACGTAGGCCGGCAGCGCCAACAATGGTGCGGTCACGAGCGGAACCGTCAGCCGGCTCACCGCCACGTCGCAGAGCGGCGCGAACGCGGGCGAGGAGCTCCTGGCGGCCGAACGGCTTCGTGACGTAGTCATCGGCGCCAGCGTCCAGGGCGTCGACCTTCGCCGTCTCATCAGACTCGCCGGTCAACACGATGATTGGCGTGGCGCTGCGGGTGCGGATCTCGTGAATGACGTTGAGCCCATCGCGGCCAGGCATGGCGAGGTCAAGGAGCACTAGGGCTGGCTTCGTCGCATCGAAGGTTTCAACTGCCTCCACGCCGTTATAGGCGGCGTGAACCGTGTAGTCGCCAGCCGTCAGCAGGGCCGAGATCGCGCCAACGAGCGCGGGGTCGTCATCTACGACCAAGATCGCGAGAGGGGTGACTGACGTTGCAGTACTCATGAGGGAAGTATGCCGTGAGATGCGGTGACAAGTGGAAGCGTAAGAAGGAATCGGCTCCCCCCGAATCCGTTTGGCTCAATCTTGATCTCACCCCCCATCGCCCCCATGAGGCGACGTGCCGCGTACAGGCCGATCCCCGAGCCGCTTGCAGAAGGACGCTGCGTGCGGCGTACAAACGCCTCGAAGATCTCCTCCCAATCCTCGCGCGGGATCCCCACCCCGTCGTCGGTGAGGTAGAGCTCGGCACGACCATCGCGAACCCAGCAGCCAATCGAAACCGGCTCGCCGACCGGCGCGTACTTCGCCTCATTTTCGAGGAGGTGGCCGAGGACCTGTCGAAAGCGGCTCTCGTCGGCAAGCACAATGATCGGCGACTCTGGCTCCTCCCAACGAAGTGAGTGGTTGCGCAGGAGTGGTGCCATCTCCCGGATCACTTCACCAGTGATCTCGCCGAGGTTCATCGGCGCAGGCTGCAGCGGCAAGCTTGAGCCAGGTCGCGCCGCTGTGAGAATCGAATCAATCTGGAGGTTAAGGCGGCCAACCTGCTGCATCGCCGCCTCTCGCCAGGCGGCGAGGTCGGCCGGTTTTGCGGGCGAGGCTCCAGTCGCTGCGTCGGAGAGCAGCTCGACGTAGGCACTTAGTACGGCGAGTGGTGTTCGTAGCTCGTGAGTTACGAGGGAGAGCAGTTCGGCACGTGCCGTGTCAATGAGGGCGATCTCCTCATCGCGGTGTGGCACCTACGACCCCGAGGCGTCGCGCTCCGCGAGCCAGCGCTCGGCGTCGAGTGCGGCGCGGCAGCCATCACCTGCGGCGGTGACCGCCTGGCGATACCTGTGGTCGTGCACGTCACCGGCAATGAATACGCCGTCAATCTGCGAGGCAGTCGTGTCGCTCTCAAGCTGCAGGTAGCCCGCAGCATCAACGGGGAGCGCACCACCAAGGAGTGCCGTGTTCGGCTTATGGCCGATTGCAACGAAGAGCCCTCCCGTAGCGAGTCGCTCGGGTGCGCCCGTTGCGCCAGGGGTGGTGTCGCGCAGCATCACCGCCTCTGTGCTCTTCTCGCCGAGCACCTCAATGACTTCTCGGTTCATATGCAGCTGAATCAATGGATGGGCTTCAACGCGCGAGATCATGATCTTGCTGGCGCGGAAGGTTTCGCGGCGATGCACGAGATGCACCTTGGTTGCGAAGCGCGTCAGGAAGAGCGCCTCTTCGAGGGCGGTGTCGCCACCACCCACCACGACAACCTCTTGCCCCTTGAAGAAGAAGCCGTCGCAGGTTGCGCAGGCGCTGACGCCACGACCACGAAGGCGGGTCTCGGACTCGAGTCCGAGCCAGAGCGCCGATGCACCAGTTGCGACAATGATCGCCTCGGCGCGGAATTCTCGACCAGCACTCCACACTCGGTGAGGCTGAGCGCTGAGGTCAACACGATCAACATCCTGGTCCACCATGATCGAGCCGAAGCGCTCGGCCTGCGCGCGCATCTTGGCCATTAGCTCTGGGCCGTCGATGCCGTCGGGGAAGCCAGGAAAGTTTTCCACCTCGCTGGTCAGCATCAGCTGGCCACCAGGGGCATATCCGCCGATCACGATCGGTGCGAGACCGGCGCGAGCGGCATAGATCGCCGCCGTAAGGCCGGCCGGACCAGAGCCGAGAATCAGCAGTTTTGCCTCTGTTGGGGCGGTTGATGTGGTGGTGGCGACGGCGGGGTCAGGTGCGGGGGCCACCGCACCGAAGTCGATCGCCAGCCCGAATCCCTTGGGGGTCTCTGTGTTTGCCATGGGCGGATTCTACGCCCCCCGCAAATATGGGCAGGTCGCTTAGCGGAAGAGATCCCAATCGGGGGGCATCAGGCTCGATCTGGCGCTCCCATCCTCGGCGACCTGCGGGTGCGCGCCGCGGATCAGCGCGAGAGGACGACGGGCAGTCTTCCCAAGGGCGAGTTCGGCGGTAGCGGCGATCTGGTCCGCGACGGCGCGGACCGTTGCGGCCATCGTGCGCCCATCGGCGTCGGGCTTACCGCGCAAGTCTTCGAGCGCCGCAATGCCAGCCACGCCGATCGCCACGTCGGTGATGCCGAGGCGCCACGGGCGACCGAAGGAGTCGGTGATGAT
>CAIJIA010000114.1 GCA_903820655.1 uncultured Chloroflexota bacterium | reverse complement strand
GCTTCTGCCGTTGGTCGCAGCCCGCCCAACGCATCAGGCGGCACGTGCCGCATGGCGCCGATTCATGTTGCTCAACCTCTTCCTTGGTGCCGGGGCCGCGATGCTGATCATTCGCAGCCTCGTTGGTGCCGCGTAGCAGTAGTATGCGCAGATGAGTGATACGCCGCGATCAATTCTGGTGCTCACGGTCAGCGACTCGATTCACGCTGGTGAGCGTGAAGATAAGGCGGGAACCCTCGCCGCCGCCGCCCTTGTCGCCCATGGCTGGGAGGTGCAGCGAGCGCAGGCCCCCGACGAGCTCGATGCCATTCGTGCAGCCCTCGAGCAGCACATCGGCACCGTCGATGTCATCTTGACTGCTGGTGGAACGGGGCTCAGCTCACGCGATGTCACCCCGGACGCAACCGCCCCGCTCTTGGAGCGGCTGATTCCAGGGATCCCTGACGCCATTCGTATGCTGGGGCGCTCCCAGACGCCTGCGGCGATCCTCTCGCGCGGCCTTGCGGGCGTGGCGAAGGGGACCCTCATCGTCAACCTCCCCGGCGGCAGTGGTGCGGTACGCGACGGGCTGGCCATTCTGCTCCCCGTGCTTGAGCACGCCAGCGACGCGATCGGAGAGCGCGACCGCTCCTAGTCAGGCTCGGCGACGGGCTTCGCCCACAAGATCGTGTGTAGACTCTCCCCAGCACCGCTACCTGCGGTGGCCCCGCGTGTTGCGGTGCAGAGGTGAGGAGGAGCGAGGGTGCGTTGCCCATCGTGCAAGGAGCCGGATACGCGCGTCGTTGATTCGCGCGATCTCGATGACGGCGCGGTCATTCGCCGCCGCCGCGCATGTCGCATTTGTGGCACCCGCGTCACCACCTACGAGCGCGCCGAACTCGCCAAGCTCTACGTCATCAAGCGGTCGGGCGAACGTCAGGAGTACGACTCCCAGAAGCTCCTCGAAGGGCTGCGCCGTGCGCTGACTCGTCGCCCGGTGCCCGTCGATGCTCCAGAACGCGCCGTTGAGGCGATCGAGGCGCAGATTCGAGCGAGCGGCGCCACGGAGCTCTCCTCTGCGCGCATCGGCGCGTTAACGATGGCGGCGCTTCGCGAGATTGACCAGATCGCCTACATCCGCTTTGCGAGCGTCTACCAGTCGTTTGAAGACCTCGAAACGCTCAAGCGCGAGGTCGACGAGCTGCTCACTGAGAAGAGCGCAGGGAAGGGGAAGCGTCGCATCCGCGCCGTAGAAGCCGAAGTATGAGCGTGCTCTCTGACCGCGACATTCTGACCGCCATCTCGGCAGGCGAGATCGCGATTGCGCCATTTGATGCGGTAGATGTGCAGCCGGCCTCGGTCGACCTTCACCTCGACGGCACGTTCCGTGTCTTTCGCAACAATCGGTACGGATTCATTGACCCGCGCGTAGAGCAGCCAGATCTCACCGAGATTGAACGCGTTGCCGATGGGGAGCAGTTCATGTTGCATCCAGGTGAGTTTGTGCTCGGCCAAACGCGCGAGAAGATTTCGTTAGGGAACTCTCTGCTCGGACGGCTTGATGGCAAGTCGTCACTCGGACGACTCGGTCTGCTGATTCACTCCACCGCTGGCTACGTCGATCCAGGTTGGGTCGGGAACCTCACGTTGGAGCTGGGCAACGTTGCCCGTCTCCCAATTGCGCTCTACCCAGGGATGCGCATTGGCCAGATCTCGTTCCACCGCATGTCCTCAGAGGTTGATCGTCCATATGGGAGCAGCGAGCTGCGCAGCCGCTACCAGGGCCAAACAGAGCCAACAGCATCCGCAGCGCACGTTGGCTTTGATGATGAACAGCAGGCGCAGGACGGAGCGAGGGTTACCAAACCTCGTGACTGAACGTCGCAGCATTGAACTGGGTGGCATCACCGTCGACCTACTCCGCATCGGAACCTTCTGGAGCGATGCAGGGGCGATCTTCGGCCCAGTGCCCCAGGAGACCTGGGCGCCGATGGTCGCGAACGAACTTGATGCGCGATCCCGCCTCTTGCAGGCGCTCAATATTCTGCACATCAGCGACGCCAGCGGTGGGGTGCTTTTAGAGACTGGAGCAGTGCCAGCAGGCGCGTACGTGAGCGATGCGGATACCGATTCACGCTCTGCTCGTGAGGCGTTGGTCACCGCTGGAATCGATGTGGAGCGCATCGCCAGCATTGTGCCGAGCCACCTGCACCGCGATCATGCCGGCGGGCTTGTTGACCAGCACGGCGACGCTGCGTTTCCCATGGCCCAGATCGTTGCCCCCGAGCGCGAGATCGCGGCGGTGGCGAGTGGGTCGCTTCGTGCACGCGCTGCCTACGACGTTGCCGGTCTGACGCGACTCTTTGGCGCCACAGCGCCGCGCTCATTCGACGGC
>CAIJIA010000113.1 GCA_903820655.1 uncultured Chloroflexota bacterium | reverse complement strand
CGTGGCGCCGACCACGTGCAACCGTTGCAGCGATTCAGCAGGTTCGTGTGCTCGATCGTGCCGTCGAAGTTGCAGAGGCTGAGGTCGAGCGCGGCCTCCTCGATGGACCCTCCCTCCGCATCGTGGCTGCCGCCACCACTGGTGACCCGCGAGATGCGGCACGGCAGATTCGGCGTCGAGTTGCCGCAGGTCGGGCCAGCGGCGCCGCCACTGCACTCCTCAACGCATGCGCGGAGGCGGACACCCTGCAACTTCCCGCCGCAGCGAGCGATCTCGCCATCGGGGGCGATCAGCTAGTGGCGCGACTCGGTCGCACCCCGGGCCCATGGGTCGCGGCACTCCTTGCGCGACTCGTTGATGACGTCGCACATCGCCGCGTGGCAAATGCTGAAGGCGAACTCCTCACCTGGTGCGAGCGCATCGTTGCAAGCGAAGAGCGTGACTCCATCGCGTAGACTCTCTCTATGACGTTAGAGCCACGCACAATCCTGGTAACTGGTGGGGCTGGATACATCGGCGCTACAAGTGCCAATGCCCTGATCGCCGCCGGACATCGTGTCGTCATCCTGGACGACCTCTCAGCGGGACACGCCGACACGATCCCTAATGAGGCCTCCTCAATCGTTGGCAGTTACGCCGACGGAGATCGCATGCAGAGCCTGCTGCGCGATGCGCGGGTTGACACGATCCTGCACATTGGGGCGCTCAGCATCGTTGCCGATAGCGTGGCCCAGCCAGAGCGCTACTTCAAGGCAAACCTTGTTGGTAGCATCACCCTGCTAGACGCAGCCATTGCCGTCGGCGTGAAGCGTCTGATCTTCTCCTCAAGTGCCGCGGTCTATGGCGCCCCATCCTCAAGCGTGCTCCATGAAGATCTCCCCCTCGCGCCAGTCAACCCGTACGGAGCAACCAAGGCCGCCTTTGAGCAGGTGCTCCGCGCCTACGCCGCCGCGCATGGGCTCACCGCGATCGCACTGCGCTACTTCAATGTTGCGGGGGCAACAGAACTGGTTGCAGAGCGACACAACCCCGAGACACATTTGCTGCCACGCCTGATGAGCGCCGCCCTGGCAGGGGAGCCATTCCCGATCTACGGGAACGATTACGCCACCCCTGACCGCACCGCCGTCCGTGACTATGTGCATGTTGCCGACGTTGCCGCCGCCCACCTTGCCGCGATTGAGAAGCTCGCCGCCGAAGAGGCGCAAGGCTTCAGCGCCATCAACATTGGGAGCGGCGCAGGCACAAGTATTCGTGAAGTGATCAAGGCCGTCGAGAAGGCCACTGGCGTGCGCATTGAGGTGCAGGAGCACCCCCGCCGTGCCGGTGATCCGCCCCGACTCGTGGCCGATATCTCCCGGGCACGGAGTGAGTTAGGTTGGCGCCCACGTCAGAGCGATATCAATCGGATTGTGAAGAGCCTGCTCCCGAAGTAGCGCTACTGGATTCGGACGAGCACCTTCGCATCAGACCAGAGCTGTTCAAGCTTGTAGAAGTCGCGCTCTGGCGGCGTAAAGATATGCACGATCACGCTTCCATAATCCAGAACGATCCAGTGCGAAGCCGCCGCACGATGGCGGTGCGCCGGAGTGATGCCAACTTCAGCCATTCCGCTAACGATGCTCTCGGTGATCGCGGCAAGTTGTGGCTCAGAGCCGCCGGTGCAGATCACAAACGCCTCAGTGACGGTGGTGAGGCCGCTGACGTCCAGAACAAGGATGTCAGCCGCCTTCTTCTCTTCCGCGAGGAGGGCTACCTTTCGCGCAAGGTCATGCGGCTCGATAGCAGTTTGCTGTTTGGTTGACATGCCCTCAGCGTACCGCACTAGCGGTTGTGCGATTACGAGGCTGGATCAACGGGCACATCTTCCACTTCAACAGGGCGCTCAAGTACTAGCTCTGGTCGACCGCGGTAGAGACCCTCGCGTCGAATGAGGTCGGCAACTGCGTCAGGTACGAGGTAGCGCAGTGATCGGCCACGTGCGGCCAATGCGCGTAACTCTCGGCTGGCGTGAGAGAGATGGAAACCATCGAGATAGAGGAAGCGGTCCTCACGCCCTGGGAAGTGGCGCGTGAGCCAGGCGCGGTCTGGAGTTGGTGTGCCGGGCCGCGGCAGTGCTGCGACCCGCGCCAGATCGAGGATGCCTGTTGCGTCTTCCCACTCATTGAATCCGAGGAGTGACTCAACGGAGAGGATCAACGTAAGCTCTGGCGCAGCGCCACCTTCGCGTCGCTCCGCGGTGATGGCTCGGAGCGTATCAATCGTGTAGGAGAGGCCAGGGCGGTCAATCTCCATGCGACTCATCTCAAAGGCTGGATTCCCAGCGATTGCAAGTTCGACCATGCGGCAGCGAACTTCAGGATCAGTGACCCGATCGGCAACCTTATGCGGAGGTCGTGCGGCAGGAACGAAGAGCACGTGGTCAAGCTTCAGTAGCTCGTATGCAGCCTGACCGAGGGCTAGGTGACCGTCATGAATCGGGTCGAAGGTGCCACCAAGAATGCCGATGCCGCTCACCCTTCGCTCTCCCCGTCGTTATTTGGCGTTGCAGCCAAGAGCACACCATCAAGCTCGAGGGCCTCCGCCTCTTCCGCCGCGTTAAGCAGCGACGCGTCATCAGGGTCATCCCACTCGAGTGAGAGTTCGCCGATCGTAACGGTGTCGCCACTGCGACAGCCTGCCTTTCGCAACGCAGACTCAATCCCCTGTCGGGCGAGCTCGTGCTGGAAGCGCTCAGCAGATTCTTCGCGAGCAAAGTCGGTCTGGTGAACGAGTCGCTCAATGGCCTTACCGCGGACACGGAACCCTTCACCCTCGCGGCTGACCTCGAAGCCAATCGAGGCGATCGGATTAATGCGATGTACCACCACGCCCGCCGGCTCGGCGGGATACGAGAGTGTCTCTGCGTCGGGCAAGAGGTCGGCCAAGGCATCGCGCAGCGCAGCGATCCCCTCGCCGCGCTCGCCGCCCGCGGCAGAGATTGGCAGCACATGCAGGCCAAGCTCACGGAACGCGGCGGTGAGTTCCGCCTCACGGGCCTTCGCTTCTGGGCGATCAAGTTTGTTGAGGGCAATAAGAGTTGTCTTCTCGAGGAGCGCCGGATTATGCGCCTCAAGCTCTGTACGAATGATCGCAGCATCGCGCACCGGATCTGGAGCTGAGGCGTCCACCACGTGCACCAGCACGCGTGTTCGAGAGGCGTGTCGCAAGAAGGCGAAGCCGAGTCCCGCACCGATCGATGCCCCCTCAATCAGCCCTGGGAGATCGGCAACGGTCGGTCGGCGCCCGTCGTCAATGCCTAGTTCCAGTACCCCGAGATTCGGCTCAAGGGTGGTGAAGGCGTAGTCGCCAATCTTTGGCTGCGCCGCGGTGATGGCGGCGAGGAGCGTGGACTTCCCTGCATTCGGTAGCCCTACGAGGCCAACGTCAGCGATCAGGCGTAGCTCAAAACGCACTTCGCGCATCTCGCCCGGCTCCCCTTTTTGCGCGTGTCGCGGCGCCTGATGTGTCGCTGTCGTGAAGTGCGCATTCCCGAGCCCGCCGCGGCCACCACGCACCAACAGCACATGCTGCTCACGTGAAACGAGATCGGCGATGAGGTCGCCGCTCTTTGCATCAAAGATCGCGGTGCCTGGCGGAACCCCAATCACCAAGTCGCGACCCGCCTTACCGTGCGACGTCTTGTTGCCGCCTTGGCTGGCATCGCCCGCAACGTACCGACGCTTCACCTCGAAGTCTCGCAAGGTTGTTTGCCCCGTATCGACCGCAACGTAGATGCTGCCGCCGCGGCCGCCGTCACCGCCGTCAGGACCGCCGCGCGGCACATGCGACTCACGACGCATCGTCGATGCGCCATCGCCGCCACGCCCAGCTGCCAGATGGATCTCTACAATGTCAAGAAACATTGCGTTACGGAAGGAAGCGCGCTGGGTTGTAGAGCGTCGAGGTGCCCGCAAGCGGGAATCCTCGAGAGACGACGAAGTGCAAGTGTGGCCCGGTGGCACATCCGGTCTGTCCAATTCGGCCGATGCGAGTTCCACGCGTCACCTTTTGGCCTGTGTTCGCCACAATCCCGGAGAGGTGGTAGTACCCGGTGTAGAGATTTGATCCGTGCGCAATGATCACTTGGTAGCCGCCGCAGTTGTTGCGCCACCCAGTGAAGACCACGACGCCGTCACCAGCAGCAACAACTGATGCCCCATAGGACATCCCGATATCCATGCCGAGGTGAGTGCGCGTAAATCCACGAATGTAGTGCCCGCCGGGCACCGGATACCGGAATTTCACGCCGCTATACACGGCCGGCACTGGACCTGTATAGCCAATGAGTCCGTCGTTACGCGTAAAGGTTGGTAGCGCCGCGCCACGACCGCCAGGGAGAACGAGGACCATGCCCAGCACAAGATCCGCCGTCTTCAACCTGTTATACGTGCGAATTTTGGATGGCGTGACGCGATACTTTGAAGCAATCGATTTGAGCGTCTCGTGTTCACGCACCGTAACGACAATGCCGCGCGTATCAGGGACGCGAAGTCGCTTCCCTACCGGCGGATTGTCGGCGGACTGTAGGCCGTTTGACCAGATCAGCTCCATTGAGGAGATCTTGTATCTCTTCGCGATCGCAGCGAGGGTTTCACCACGTGCAACCACATGGATCAGCACGTGATCGCGACCATCGGCCACAACAATGTTAATTGCTGCGGGGAGCTCGAGCGTGCCGTCGTCAAGGAAGATCGGCCCGTCAATCGCCGTCGTCGCGACCACTGGATCAGGGGCTTGGGCTATAACTTCGGTTGCACGCATCGAAAAGGTGCTCTCCGTTGCGACATCTCCGATGAGCACGCCGTCGGACACCACGGCAGTCGCCATATTGCCATCGGTAGCTAGTCGATCTGGGTCCTGGGTGCCGCCCCACTCCGTTGTGAACGCTGGATCTGAGTCGATGCTCATTCCTACGCTCATGCCGCCGTCGTACAGCGCCTGTGAGCGAGCATCAACGGTTGGGCTTGGGAGCAAGCTGGCGATGATTGCCACGCTCAATAGCCCTGCAATTACGGCAGGCATGGCTCGCTCTGGCTCACGTCCGAGCTTGCGCAGCCCTGAATCGAGTGAGCGGCGGCGGCGGCGCAGCGATCGCAGAATGCCCCGCTCCTCGAGTGCCGGGGTCACCTTGTGGGCGATCGTTGCGACCACGAGTCCAGTGGTGCGGGTCGCAAGGGTCGGATGAACGCGAACTCGTCGTGGAAGCGGGCGCTTCAGGAACTCTCCAGCGCGGAAGAGGCTCAGACGGATGGCGCGCTCACCACTGCGCTCAAGGAAGGATCCGAAGGCGAGAAGGCGACGGCGGATGGCCGCGGCGAGGCGGAAGGTGGGGCTTCCAGCTCGCACATTGCGATGCTTGGAGCCGCGGGCGGACGTTGGTGGGCGTTTCACATCTGGCATTCCAGCCTCCGATCTCCGCCTTAGTCTACCCCTCGGCTATGCCGCCGAGCGGGGCACCCTGGCACACGCTGTGCCTCGTGCGTGGGTTACGCGGGGTTCGACCCCTCGGTTCCCTTCGTCAGCGAGGCGAGGAACTGGGCGTTCGACTCGGTCTTGGCGATGCGATTGAGCAGCAGTTCGATCCCTTCATTCGCGCCAACGGCCGAGAGCATGCGACGCATCGTCCAGACCATCTTGAGGGTCCCCTCATCAAGGAGGAGCTCTTCGCGACGGGTGCCGGAACGCTGCACATCGATCGCCGGGAAGATGCGCTTCTCGGCAAGCTTGCGATCGAGCACAAGTTCGGAGTTACCCGTCCCCTTGAACTCTTCGTAGATCACGTCATCCATCTTCGAGCCGGTATCAACGAGGCAGGTGCCGATGATGGTGAGCGAGCCACCCTCTTCGAGTTTTCGTGCCGCGCCAAAGAAGCGCTTCGGTGGGTAGAGCGCAATTGGGTCGATACCACCCGAGAGCGTTCGCCCGGATGGTGGGAGTGCCAAGTTGTAGGCGCGCGCCAGTCGAGTGATCGAGTCGAGTAGCACGACAACGTCGGCACCAGCCTCGGTGCGGCGCTTCGCAATCTCAAGCGCCATCTCGGCAACATGCGTGTGATTCTCGGTTGGCTCGTCGAACGTCGACGAGATGACCTCGCCTTTTACGGAGCGACGCATGTCGGTGACCTCTTCTGGTCGCTCGCCGATGAGGCAGACCATCAGGGAGATCTCTGGGTAGTTTGCCGTGACGCCTTGGGCGATCTGCTTCAGCAGGCTCGTCTTACCGGCCTTCGGTGGCGAGACGATCAGGGCGCGCTGTCCCTTGCCCAGCGGGTTAACCAGGTTGATGAGTCGCTGCGAGAGGTTCGACGGAACCGTCTCAAGGTTGATCAGCTCGATCGGATGGATTGGTGTGAGGTCGCCAAAGTGTGGACGCTGTCGCGCCGACTCTGGGTCAGTGCCAGAGACGATCTCAATTCGGAGCATCCCCCAGAACTTCTCGCCCTCGCGCGGTGCGCGAATGACGCCGCCGATCGTGTCGCCCTGGCGCAAGCCGAGTCGGCGCACCATTGGCGACGGAACGTAGACATCGTCGGCGCTTGGCAGGAGGCCGTTGCGCCGAATGAAGCCGTAGCCGTCGTCGACAATTTCGAGAATGCCCTCGGCCCAGATCTGACCCTGCTCGTCGGCCTGCGCCGTGAGGATCTTCTGGATAACAGCGGAGAGCTCCTCTTGCTGGGTAGCTTCAACGCCAAGCTTCTTCGCTGCAGCGATGAGCTCGGTCGCTTTCATGTTGGCGAGTGCGGCAAAGGTAACGAGGCCTTCGGCGGCGAGGTCGGCCTCGGAGAGCACCTCAACGTCGGCCGGAAGCGCGCCCTGCGGCATGCGCATGGAGTTTGGGTTTGGTCCGCCGCGGCGGGGTGGTCGTCGTGGGCCGCGGTTTCGTCCGTCGTTCATATCAGTTGAATACCTTCCTCTATCTGTGGGTGGATGCATCCCTGGTACGCGAAACTGCGCCGCGTTCGCTGTGCAGTTCGGGGGGGATGAGAGAACTCTACGGCAGCCGTTGCCGCTCGTCAAGAGCCCGCGGATTCGGGCCTGCGACTACTTCCCGGAGGTTGCCTTCGCCCAGTCCGACTTGAAGATCGCGATCCCCTTGTCGGTGAGCGGATGCTTCGTCATCTGCTCCAACACCTTGAGAGGCATCGTCGCAACGTGTGCCCCTGCCAGTGCCGACTCTGTGACGTGTCGTGGGTGACGAATCGATGCGGCGAGGATTTCGCAGTGGTCGAGCCCCTCGTAATTCGCAAAGATCTCGGCGAGCTCCTGGATCACGATCATGCCGTCTTCATTGATGTCGTCGAGTCGACCAACGAATGGGCTGATCAGCGAGGCACCAGCCTTCGCCGCCATGAGCCCCTGGTTCGCAGTGAAGATCAGGGTGCAGTTCGTCTTGATCCCCTCGGCGGCGAGGCGGCTAATCGCCTCAAGGCCGGCGGTGGTGAGGGCAACCTTGACGACAATGTTCGGAGCGATCTTCGCGAAGGCGAGACCCTCTTTCACCATGCCGTCGGCGTCGTCGCTCATGACCTCTGCAGAGACCGGGCCCTTGGTCAGGCCGCAGATCTCCTTGAGGATCTCCTCGTACGAGCCGCCAACCTTCGCGTAGAGCGACGGGTTCGTGGTGACGCCATCAACGACGCCCCATTTGATCCCTGTCTTGATCTCTTCGATGTCGGCGGTGTCCAAGAAGAACTTCATAGTGCCCCCTTAAATACTGAATGGCTTAGCCCGATGATGGGCGATTACGCGTTAGATCCGTTGCTGCGCTTTGCCGCCTTCGTGGCGGCGGCCTCGACGGCACGATTTCGCTCAGCCTTTGCCGCCTCATCATCGCGCACCCCGACCATTCGTGGGGTGTACGAGGCGAGGCGCCCGTCGCGCAGTGCGACCGCGGCGCCAACGAACCCGTCGAAGAGTGGGTTCGGTCGCAGCGGTCGGCTGGTGAACTCAGGGTGGAACTGGCTGGCCACGAACCATGGGTGGTCGGCAAGCTCAATGATCTCAACAAGGCGGCTGTCGGGTGACACACCCGTGAAGCGCATCCCGGCCGCCTCAAGCTGTGGCTTGAACCGGTTAGCAACCTCGAAGCGGTGGCGGTGTCGCTCGTACACAACTTCGGCGCCGTACACCGTGGCGGCACGGCTCCCTGGCGTGAGCTTGGCCGGATAGAGGCCGAGGCGTTGCGTGCCCCCCTTCTCTTCCACGCCGCGCTGGTCAGGGGTGAAATCGATCACAGGATTCTTCGTGAACATGTCGAACTCGGTGGAATTCGCATCGCTGGAGCCCAGCGCTTCGCGTGCGAAGTCAATTACTGCAATCTGCAGGCCAAGGCAGAGGCCAAGGTATGGGATGCGCTCCGTGCGCGCCATATGTGCCGCACGAATCTTTCCTTCAATGCCGCGGTAGCCGTAGCCGCCCGGCACCAAGATGCCGTGCACGCCAGCAAGTTCTGCGGAGAGGACGGCAGGCTCGGCATCATCGAGTCGCTCGGCATTCACCCAGCGGATGCGCACATCGACGCCGTGCGCCCAACCGGCGTGGCGCAGCGCCTCGGTGACCGAGAGGTAGGCATCAGGAAGTTCGGTGTACTTGCCAACGATGGCGATCTCCACCGCAGGCTTCTCGGCAACGATCTCGGCGGCGAGCTTCTCCCAACGCGAGAGGTCTGGGGTGGTTGCTGGAAGACCGAGCTCGCGCACGACCAGGTCGCCCAGACCAAACTTCTCGAACTGCAGCGGCACTTCATAGATGGTGCGCGCGGTGGTTGCGGGAACGACCGCCTCCACGGCAACGTCGGTGAAAAGCGCGATCTTCTCGCGCACGTCATCAGGAACGGGATGGTCGGCGCGCAAGATGATGATGTCGGGCTGAATGCCGCTACCGCGCAGCTCCTTCACCGAGTGCTGGGTTGGCTTCGTCTTTAGCTCGCCAGTGGCGGCGAGTTCTGGGAGCAGCGTGACGTGAATGTAGAGCGAGTTGCCGCGACCAACATCCTTCTTGAGCTGTCGAATCGCCTCAATGAATGGGAGTGACTCGATGTCACCGACGGTGCCGCCCACTTCAACGATCACTACATCAACGTCGTCGCCACTGAGACGCAAAACGCGCTCCTTGATCTCGTTGGTGATGTGCGGAATAACCTGCACCGTGCCGCCGAGATAGTCGCCGCGGCGCTCGCGGGCGATCACGGTGGAGTAGATGCGGCCCGTGGTGACGTTGGAGGCCTGCGAAAGGTTGACGTCAATGAAGCGCTCGTAGTGGCCGAGGTCGAGGTCGGTCTCGGCGCCGTCATCGGTGATGAAGACCTCGCCGTGCTGGTAGGGCGACATCGTGCCCGGATCAACGTTGAGGTAGGGATCAAGCTTAATGACAGAGATGCGCAGACCGCGCGCTTTGAGGAGGAGGCCGACAGAGGCGGCGGTAATTCCCTTACCGAGGGAGGAGGTGACACCACCAGTGACGAATACGAACTTCGTCGCCATTGGTCGCTCTCCCTCCATCACTCAAGGTGGGGCGCTCGGGGTTTCCCCGAACGAGCCTGACGGAGTCTATCGCAGGCGACGGCGGAGCGGGGAGGTCGTTTGGCGCCCTGCCCAGATACCCAAGAGGATGAGCGCGCCGCCGAACGCCTGAATCGGCGCAGGGGCCTCGCTGAGCACGATGGCCGAGACGATGACGGCGAGGAATGGCACCAGCAGCTGGAAGCTGGAGACACGCGAGACGCCAACGATTGGCACTGCGGTGAAGTACAAGACGTTAGCCAGGCTGCTCGAGCCGAGCGTCGAGAAGACTAGGCCGAAGATTGCGGCTGGCGGTGGCGCAGCAAGCTCGTTGAACTGCCCAGCGGCAATTGCAGAGATGAAGAGTGCACCGCCGCCGAAGATCATGCTCCAGGCGGTCCAGGCAATTGCGCCAACGCGAGGAATAACGCGCGCGCCTGCAAGCAGATACGCCGCCCAACATACGGCGGCGCCAAGTGTCATCAGCACACCAGTCGTCTCGCCACCAAATGCACCCGCCCCTTCACCAAGGGCAACGGCGACAACGCCAGCGAAGGCAATGATTCCACCGACTGCCACTGCTGGCTTCAGTGGATCGATGCGCAGCAGCGAGGCGAGGATGGCGGTGAGGAACGGCGTAGCCGCAATAAGGAGAGCGCTCGTTCCCGCATTAATGGTGCCAAACGCACCGGCCCAGAGGAGCTGATACAGGCCCTGTCCAATCACGCCAAAGAGCGCGGCGGCGAGCAGATCACGGCGCGCCATGCGGAAGTTCGCGCCGCGCATGGCGGCCCAGCCCAGCACCAAGATCCCAGCCGTAGTGATGCGAATGGCAGAGAACGG
>CAIJIA010000112.1 GCA_903820655.1 uncultured Chloroflexota bacterium | reverse complement strand
GGCTTCTTCGGCAGCATTACGGCGCCGTACCTGGTGAAGCGCGTTGGGTTCGGCCGACTCATGGTTGTTGGCACCGCGCTCTTTGGCATCAACGAGTTTCTGCTCCCCGCCGCCGCATTTGTGCCGCGCGACCTTGCGCCGTTCTTCTCGCTCGCCAACTTCTTTATTGGCGGCTACTTCTTGCTGATCTACGTGGTGCCCGTCACCACCTTCCGCCAGCAGGCGGTGCCTGACCGGCTGCTCGGCCGGGTGATGTCGATCAACCGCACCCTCACCTGGGGCTTCGGCGCCACCTTCGGCTACGTGGTGGGGGGCCTGCTCGGCAACGCCTTCGGCCGCCCTACCGCCCTCATCGTCGGCGCCGTACTGCAGACGGTGATCCCCCTGGTGATCTTCGGCTTCGCCCGAATCTGGCGCTACTCTACGATCGAATCTGCGGCGAACTACGACAACCGCGCCGCCACAGCAGCAGGGAGGTAACCACCATGTGTCATGAGATCGCCTGCGCCCGTTGCGGTAAGCCAACCTGGGAGGGCTGTGGCGAGCACATTGAGTACGCCCTGAAGCACGTGCCGCTCAACGAGCGCTGCACCTGCCCACGCCTACCCGTAGCGGTTGAGCCGAAGCCGACCGTTCGCACTACCTAACTCGTGGCCATACACCTCAGCACACTCCCGCGCAGAACAACGCGCCTGGTGCTGCGCACCGCCCGACTCGCCAAGGCGAAGCTGCTGGGGGAGGCGAAGCGCTTCTATCGCACCTACGTCTCCAAAACGGCGATCAAGCACACCGTTGAGCGCACCGCCACCGCCGAAGGGTCGGCCGGCGTTGCAGTCGTGGCGCTCTATCCGCGCGGACCCCTGCTTGCATCTGCCACGCGGCTGATCAGCACGCTTGTCGACGAGGGATATCACGTGATCGCCGTCGTGAACAAGAGTCGCCTCGCCCCTGCGTGGATTACCGCCCTGACACAGCTGAACATCACGCTGCTGAGTCGCCCCAACGTTGGTCGCGACTTTGGGGCGTACAAGGTCGGCTACCTATTTGCAGAAACCCACGGGCTTCTCGCAACAGCAAAGCACCTGCTCTTCGCGAATGACAGCGTCTTTTATGGGCCGCGCTCACAGGCCTTTATCAGCGATCTGCTCAAAGATGAGCACGCCTGGACAGCAATGTTTGTAAGTCGCCAAGTTGATGTTCATGCGCAGAGCTTCTTCCAGCGCTTTAGCAGCGAGCAGTTCCTGCACAGCGCGTTCAAAAAGTTCTGGCACACCTACTACCCGTCGGAGGAGCGCATGCACACGATCAAGAAGGGCGAGATCAGGCTCGCCACCACCCTCACCGCGCTGGGGTACACACCACACGCCTATGTCACCGCTGACCGAGTGCTGTCCAGCAGCTCGTTCGGTGACTTCACCGAGAACGAGAAGCACAACATCCGTCGAGAGGCCATCGCGCGGCGCGTGGCCAAGGTGTCACTTGAGCACGCGGAACTTGTAGCCCTGATGCGCGAGCAGTATTTAAAATGGAACATCACGCACGTGCAGGGTACGCTCACCTCGCGCGTACTCGGCGCCCCCATGAAACTCGATATGCCCCCGCTCTACGTGACACAAGAGGCGATGCGTGACGCGCTGATCGCACTCGGCACCCCGCCAGATGAGGCGCTCGCCACCCTTACGTTCATGGTTACCTCGCAGAACAAACGCAGTGCGCAAACCGTGCGCAGCCTACATTCGCTGATGAGCGCACTGCACCACACCCTTGCGCCGCGCACCTACCTCGAGGTGGGCGTGTTCCAGGGTGCGAGCCTCAAGTTGGCGCGCTGCCCTGCAGTGGGCATTGACCCTGCGCCACAAGTGACACAGCGCCTACCCGCCACCGCACGGGTGATCACGAAGACCGGTGACGACTTCTTTGCCTCGCCACGCCCGCTCGATGGCGTGCTCCCCACAACTGCGCCACGCCGCGGCGACGGCGAGCTTTTCGCCGAACTCGCGCTCATCGACGGCATGCACCACGCCGAGTTTGCCCTCCGCGACTTCATGAACATCGAGCGCAACTCCGCGCCGTGGAGCACCATCGTGTTCGACGACGCGCTCCCCGAGAACGCGGAGCAGGCACTGCGCACTCGCGCCACCGCAAGCTGGACGGGCGATGTTTTCTTGGTTGAGCAGGTGCTCAAAACGTATCGGCCTGACCTGGTGACGGTTCGCGTGGACACCGCCACCGGTGCACTCCTGGTGTTCGGCCTGAACCACCTCGACCAGCGCCTTGCCTCCGCTTACGACGAGATCGTGGCCACCTATGTGAAGAGCGACCCGCAGGTCGTGCCCGACGAGGTGCTCCGCCGCGACGGGGTCATCTCCATCGACGCTCTGATTCAGAGCGGCGTGCTGCAGGTGATGCGCACCGCACGCGAGCAGCAGGCCTCGAGTGAGTGGGTTGCGCGAGAAGTGCGCGCGAGGCTTAGCGGAGAGTAGCCGCAGAGAACGTCGCTAGGCGCGCGCTGGCCCCTCGCCGTACTTGTTGGCACCGGCGTCAGAGTCCTTGATCAGCCAATAGAAGAAGACTGGGATGCCAATGATGGTGAACACAATCAGTGACCACCAGCCGCTGCGACCCGTGTCGTGCATGCGTCGAACCATGACCGCCAGCCCAGGCAAGAAGAAGGCGAGCGAGGCGAGGTTCCCCACCGTACCGCCGAGCATGTC
>CAIJIA010000111.1 GCA_903820655.1 uncultured Chloroflexota bacterium | reverse complement strand
GGTGAGCGCTTCGCCCTTGAGGCGGCGATGCGCGCAACCGCCGGCACGCGCCCAGTCGCCGCCGATCCGAATGCCGTCACGCTCCTCTCGCCGCTTGACCCGCTCATCCACGATCGGAAACGCCTTGAGACGCTCTACAACTTCCACTACCGCTGGGAGATCTACACCCCCGAAAAGAAACGCGTCTACGGCCCATACGTGATGCCGATCCATGCGGGTGATGCACTCGTCGGGCGCATCCAACTGCGACGAGTTAAGGAGACTGGGGCCACGACCATCGACGGGCTCTGGTGGGAGCGTGGCGCAAAGCCAACGCGTCACATTGTCGGATTAGCAAACGCCATCGCCGCACATCAGCGGCTGCTCGGATCGACCAGCGGCCAGATGCCGAGAGAGATTGCCGATCGGAGTGACGGGCGGCGCCTCTTTAAGGCGCTGCGCAAGATTGCGGGCTAGACGCCGAGGTAGGCCTCGCGCACCTTCGGGTTCTTCGCCAACTTCGCGCAGCTATCTTCGAGGGTGACCTCGCCGATCTGCAAGATGTAGCCGCGCTTGGCAATGCCGAGCGCCATCATGGCGTTCTGCTCAACCAAGAGCACCGCTGTTCCGCGGGAGTTGATCTCGGTGATGATGTCGAAGATCTGCTCCACCAAGATTGGCGCGAGGCCCATTGAAGGCTCGTCGAGCAGCAGGATCTTTGGCTGCGCCATCAGGGCGCGTCCGATCGCGAGCATCTGCTGTTCGCCGCCCGACATGGTGCCGGCGGCCTGGCTCTCGCGCTCCTTCAGCCGTGGGAAGAGATCAAAGACCTTCTTGAAGTCCTTCTGCACATCGGGGCCTGACTTGCGCAGGAATGCACCCATCTCGAGGTTCTCGCGAACCGACATCCGGGAGAAGACGCGGCGACCCTCAGGGCTGTGCCCCACGCCAAGTCGTACGATGTCGTGCGGCTCGGCCGCCTCAATCGACTTCCCCTTCAGCTTGATGCTCCCCGAGCGAGCACGCTCGAGGCCAGAGATCGTGCGCAGCGTTGTTGTCTTGCCGGCGCCGTTGGAGCCGATGAGCGTGACGATCTCGCCCTCTTCAACTTTCAGTGAGACGCCGCGAAGTGCGTGTACCGCACCGTAGTACGTGTGCACATCTTTTAGTTCAAGCAGTGGTGCCATCGCCGTACTCCTCTCAGTGTCCCGCTGCGGCGCCGCGGCCGAGATAGGCCTCGATCACCTTTGGGTTGGTGCGGATCGCCTTCGGCAGGCCCTCGGCAATCTTTTCGCCGTGGTCCAGCACCGTGATGTGGTCTGAGATGCCCATGACCACACGCATGTCATGTTCGATCAGCAGGATGGTGATGCCCAGCTCATCGCGAATACGGCGAATGAGCGCGGTCATCTCTTCGGTCTCTTTCGGATTCATGCCGGCCGCTGGCTCATCGAGCAAGAGGAGCTTTGGTCGGCTGGCGATCGCGCGGGCAATCTCGAGCAGGCGCTGCTTGCCGTACGGCAGGTTGGCCGCCAACTCGTTCTCCATGCCGGCGAGGTCAACAAAGGCGAGGAGCTCGCGGGCGCGCTGTTCGGCGGCCGCCTCCTCTTCGCGCACCTTTCGCGTAATGAAGAGTGCGCCGATGAAGTTGCCGTGCATGTGCACGTGCATGCCGACCAGGATGTTCTCGAGCGTCGTGAGGCTCTTGTAGAGGCGAATGTTCTGGAAGGTGCGTGCAAGGCCAGCAACCACCATGTCGTTCGGTCGCGCCGGCCGCGTGACGCCAATGCGCTTGATGAGGCGGTTGTACCAGGCTGGTCGCACGATATTTAGGAGCAGGGCACCCACAAAGCCAAGCAGCGCCACGGCGACCGAGGCCACACCCTCAACGAGGCCTGCGTCGCCACCAACGGCGAGCAGGAAGTAGATCGCGAGTCCGATAAACGGAATGGTCGGGAGGATCAGCAGGATCGGCTCTCGGCCTGACCCGGTCGGCGGCGAGATGAGCGGCTTGCCATCGAGCTCAATAGACCCCGACGTTGGCGCGTAGATGCCGGCGATGACATTGAAGAAGGTGGTCTTACCGGCCCCGTTCGGCCCGATAATCGCGCTAATCGAGCCGCGTGGGATCTCGAAGTCGACGCTGTTCACGGCGACGAGGCCGCCGAACTTTCGCGTGATGCCACGAGCCTTCAACATTGGTCCGCCTTTTGCTGCGCTCACTTGGCCCCTCGCTTCCCGATCTTCAACGGGGCGAATTCACGCATGCGGCGACGTGCCGGGAAGATCCCCTGCGGTCGCTTCAACATCATGAGCACCAGCACGATGCCGTAGAGCACGTACTGGAACTCCAGGAAGTCGATCTGATTGAGAACGGGGATGTTGAAATTCTCAACCAGCGTGTTGAGCTGCTTGAGCAGAATGCTCTGGAAGAGGTAGATAACGAACGCACCAGTAGCGACACCAATGGTGTTCCCCATACCACCTAGAACCACAGCGGCAAGAACACTGATGGAGACAGCGAACCGGAACTGGTCGGGCGTGACGATAGTGATCTTGGCGGCGTTCACTACGCCCACGATGCCGGCGATCGAAGCGCCAACGGCAAATGCCTGCAACTTCGCGATCACAATATTCACGCCAGAAGATTCTGCGGCGAGTTCATCTTCACGAATTGCATCCCAGGTTCGGCCAATTCGGGAATCTTGAAGTCGGTAGATCATGATCATGATGAGGGCAAAGAGGGCGATGACCAATCCGTACATCGGCCACGGGTTGGTGAGGGTGAACTGCAAGATCCCTGGAATGCTTGGCTTATCAATGCCACCGATACCGTTCACGCCGTCAGTGAACTTGTCGGCATTCATCAGGGTGATCGGCACGATCTCTCCGAAGCCGAGGGTCACGATCGCGAGGTAGTCACCGCGAAGGCGCAGCGTTGGTGCACCGAGCAGCACGCCGAAGATTGCGCCGACGACGCCACCGGCAAGCAGCATCGGCCAAAACGGCAAGTGCACTCCAGTGAATGGCGAGGCGACGAAAGCGTAGGTGTAGCCGCCGAGGGCAAAGAAGGCGGCGTACCCGAGGTCGAGGAGTCCGGCAAAGCCGATCACCACATTGAGGCCCATCGCGAGCATTGCGTAGATGGCGGCGGTGGTGAAGGCGTTCACCCAAGCGTTCGTCGACTGAATGCCGTCGAATGGCGGCACGCGCGTGAGGAGTGGCAGGGCGATGCTGAGCAGCGCCACCCCGACGAAGATGCCGAAGCTGCGGTGCTTACGGAAATACGCTCGCACCGGCGCGAATGGAGCGCTTAGGGCAGTGCTGATTCGGCTCATGCGCGGTCACCTGTGTGCGAGCCGAGGAGACCAGTAGGTCGGAAGACTAAGAAGATGACGAGGAGCGAGAAGACAACTGCACCACCCCAACGGCCGTAACCGAACGCCGATGCACCAACCTCCACGAAGGCAATGAGGAAGCCTCCGAGGGCAGCGCCCGCCGTGTTTCCGATACCGCCAAGCACCGCTGCCGTAAAGGCCTTCAGGCCGGACTGGAACCCAAGGCTGTAATTGGTGTTGCCGTAGTACAAGCCGTGCACGACGCCTGCAGCGCCAGCGAGACCAGAGCCGATCAGGAAGGTGATCATGATCGTGCGATTAATGTTGACGCCCATCAGCGACGATGCATCACGGTCCATAGAGGTGGTGCGCATCGCGCGGCCGGTGCGGGTGCGTGAGATGAAGAGCTGTAGGGCCACCATCAAGATCACCGAGCTCGCGATCACGAAGAGATTCAAGAGGGGTACCCGCGACCCAGAGATCTGGATCGACCATTCAATTGGCACGAGCTGCGGCACCGTGACGATGGTTGGTCCGAAGAAGAACTGGATGAGGTTCTGCAAGATGAAGCTCACGCCGATGGCGGTGATGAGCGGGGCCAGCTTTGGGGCGCGACGGAGTGGTCGATAGGCAAGTCGCTCAATCAGTGCGCCGAGCAAGGCCATCACACCGATCGTGAGCGCGAAGAGCACGAGCACGCTGACACCAAGGAGTGGAACGTTCGTAATGCTCCCCTCGTTACCCAAAAGGCTGCTGCTAATGAACATGGCCACGAAGGAGCCGACCATGAAGACGTCGCCGTGGGCAAAGTTGATCAGCTCGATGATGCCGTAGACCATGGTGTAGCCGAGGGCGACGAGGGCGTAGATTGCGCCGAGCGTCATGGCGTTCACAAACTGGTCGATCCCGAGCACACCTAATGCCAGCGCCAGGAAGGCGAAGATGCTGAGTGGCAGGCGTACAGTGCCAAGGAGACGCCCTGCAGTACTGCTCGTCACGCTAGCAGTGGCCATGTACCCCCCTCACTGGCAACCCGGGCGGGCTGCAGACTCATTCCGTAGATAGTGCCGCCCAGCGGGGGATTCGGCAAGAGGGCGCCCTGTGCACCGCAATAACGAAGGCCCCCACCACCCTTACGGGCGATGGGGGCCTTCACGGTGCCTATATCAGGCGCGTAGGTTCCCCTACGCGGCTGAATTAGTTCCCGTAGTTGATCTCCTTAACGAACTTCCAAGCGCCACCCTCAACCTTGTAGAGGGAGATGATGCGCTGGGTCGTGTCGCCAACGGCGTCGAAGCTGACCGACCCGAGAACCGTCTCGAAGACGGTGCCCTTGTCGACAACAGCTGCACGAACCGTCTCGCGGGTCACATCGCCACCTGCAACGGCAGCCTTGATTCCCTCGACGATGATCTGTGCGCAGGCATAGCCGGCGAAGGCGTAGCCCTCGGCGTCCTTGCCGTACTCAGCCTTGAACTTCACGTTGAAGTCGTCCTTGCCAGGAATGTTCTCGATCGCAGCCTGTGATGCATAGCTGTTCTCAGCGTTTGCACCGGCGGTTGCAATGTACGAACCCTCGGTCGTGCCGTCGTAGATGCCGTCGGCACCGTAGAACGGCAGCGCGCCGATGCCCGCCTGGGCAAGTGCGTTACGGAAGAGTGGGGCGCCGTCTGACGTCACACCACCGTAGAAGATCGAGTCAGCGCCGGCTGCCTTCGCGGCCGTAGCGGCAGCGGAGAAGTCGGTCGTGCCCGTTGGGAGGCCCTGTCGGCCAACAACGGTGCCGCCATCGGCCTTGAACTGCGTCTCGAAGGCATCCGCTACACCCTTGCCATAGGCATCGGTGGAGTCGAGGATGTAGATCTTCTTAGCGCCGTTCTCCTTGGCGTACACAGCAACGGCTGGCCCCTGAAGGTCGTCCGTCGTTGCAACACGCACGTAGTTCACTGCACGGCCGCCGCGGAGGGCTTCGCCGTCAGCACCCTTGGTGAGTGTTGGGTTCGTGTTCGACGGCGAGCACTGAAGAAGTCCGGCCTCTGACGAGACAGGAATCTGGGCTCGGGCCGAAGCCGAGTTGAATGGACCAACCACGGCGACGACATCTTCCTGACCAACAAAGGTCAGCATGTCTGCAGCGGCCTGGTCTGGGTTGTGTGCGCCGTCTTTGGCGTGGTCAAGAACCTTCGCCTTAAGGGTGTAGCCCTCAATCGAAGCTTCCTTGATCGCAAGGAGCGCGCCGTCGCGGGCAGGACCCGCTGAGGCAAGTGAAGCGCCGTTGAGCGGGAAGCTAATCCCGATCGTCAGCGTCTTGCCTGCGGTGCTCGCCGTCGAGCCACCGCACGCAGCTGCGAGAATCGCAACTGCTGCTAGGGCGCTAAGGCCCTTCTTGTTAAAGACCTTCATGAGGTCCTCCTATCTGCTATTCCCAACCGTTCCGGCTGGGCTCGCCTCTGTTTCGGACTACGTGATCACGCCTCATCTGCCAAAGCAGATGTGACAGTGCGGCTGCGTCCGATGCAGTCGAGGAAGGCAATCATGAACGAGCACGCGCCCATGCGCAACTGTTTTTCCTGCGGGTTTGTGCTCAGACCCGCGAAGGTTAAGGAATCCGAATCTTTCGCCTACCGCCCTTCGGCGATCAGGAGGGTGGCGCCGTCAGAGACCACAAGTTCGACCTCGCCTGCGGCGAGATGGGCGGTCGTCAAGGCGGCCAGTCGAAGGCCGCCCACCACGACCGAGCCGGTCGCAGTCGCCGTCGCCCCGTGGACGTTCACCGTGAGGCGTCCCGTCCAGGGGCCAACAACGGCGCGTGCCGAAAAGTGTGGTGACGCCACCAGGATCTGTTCGCCGGGGCGGCCCCAGTCAATGGCGGCGGTGCGTGTTGCCTGAAACTCCGCAACGGTGGCGCGGAGCGCCTCCTGCGAATGGAGTGGCCGGGACGGATCGTTGCGCCCCCAGTCGGCAACGCGGTAGGTGCGATCGGAACGCTGCTGCACCTCCCAGATGAAGAGGCCCGGCATGAGTGCATGTAGGCAACCAGTGGGCACGTCGAAGACGTCGCCGCGATGCACGCGATGGCGAGCGAGCAGCGGGGCGACATCGGCCCCTGACTCCAGGGCACCTGCGATGTCGGCGCCAGACGTCGATGCGGCACGGCCGAGTAGGAGTTCGGCGCCAGGCGCCGCCTCCAAAACTACCCACGCCTCATGCTTGCCAATCGCAGTCGGCCCATGGATGACCTTGGCCAGAGCGTCGTCGGGATGCACCTGCACCGAGAGTCGATCTTGTACATCGAGCAGCTTCACCAATACGCCGTCAGGCGCTTCGTCGGCATCACCGAACCAGGCTTCACCGATCGGTCCACTCGGCGCCGCTTCAGGGAGAAGACTTCGAAGACGATCGCCACCCCAGACGCGCCCGACGAGGCGCGGGGTCAGTAGGCGAGCCTCGTGTGAACCAGCCGTCTCCATGGGGAGAGTCTACGCGAGGGATCCCGCCTCGGAGGGGGTAATCGCGCCCGTTAGGCGAGCACGCTCGCGACCGCCTTCGCGACGATTGGGATCTTCGTCGTGGAAAGGCCAGCCATATTGATGCGGCCCCGGGATACGAGATAGATCGCATGCTCGTCGCGGAGGCGCGTGAGTTGATCGTCAGTGAGTCCGAGGAGCGAGAACATGCCGTAATGGTTGAGCAGGTACGAGAAGTCGCCTGCGCCAGCGGTGGCGAGTGCGGCGACGAGAGCGGCGCGGCTCCCTTGAATGCGAGTGCGCATGGCGCCGACCTCACCCTCCCACTGTGCGCGAAGCGTTGCATCGCCCAGGATGGTGGACACGATCGCGCCGCCATGGGCCGGTGGGTTCGACCACATGGTGCGCACCGCCATGCGCGCATGAGAGGCGATTGCGGCGGCCGCCGCACCATCGGCACCAATGATTGCCAGGCTGCCAACGCGTTCGTTATAGAGAGCGAAGTTCTTTGAGGAGCTGCTGGCAACGAGCACTTCACATCCGGTTGCCAAGAAAGCACGCAGCGATGCGGCATCTTCGATGAGCCCTTCACCAAATCCCTGATAGGCAAAGTCGAGGATCGGCACGATGCCGCGATGGGCAATCTGTTGTGCAATCTCAATCCACTGCTCTGGCGTTGGATCAATCCCCGTGGGGTTGTGGCAGGCACCGTGGAAGATCATCGCGTCGCCGCCCTTGGCCGCGGCGATCGCATCGAAGAGTGCGCTGGTGTTGAGGGATCGCGCATCGTCGGTAATCCAGTCGTGTCGGCGTGCCGTAATGCGCGCCGATTCAATGATCTGCGTATGGTTCGGCCACGTTGGTTCGCCCACCCAAATCTCTGCGCCGGGGCGAAGGCGCGAAACCAGATCAACCGCAAGACGCACCGCGCCGGTGCCGCCAGGCGTATGGATCATCTGCACGCGTTCGCTGGCGGCAGATTCGATCTCTCCCCACGCTCCACCAACCGTACGGAAGAGCAACGTCTTCGCCGCCGCAAGATAAGCCGGGTCGCCGCTGATCGGCATGTAAAGCTTGGTCGTTGACGCGCTGAGGATGCGGCTCTCCGCCTCACGAACGCTCGGCAGGATGGGGGTGATCCCCTGCTCATCCATATAGACGCCGGCGGCAAGGTTGAACTTGTCCGGGCGTTGGTCGGCGCGGAAGAGCTCGACGATCCCGAAGATCGGGTCGCTAGGCGCATCGCTGATTCGTGCGGAGAGGGCTCCTTCAGACATGCCGCGAGTCTACCCGCGCGACGCTGGCGGCGCGTTTCTGCCTGCGGGCGTACGATCGCGCCGATGAGCTTCTTTGACCTTGATCCGATCGGCTGGATGCTCGTCGGCCTTCTGGCCGGCGGCCTCTCCTCGCTCCTTGTCGGCGGTCGGGCGGCGCGTGGCTGCCTGCCGAACATTTTGATCGGCATCCTCGGCGGCATCGTGGGCGGCACGCTCGCAAAGGGCGCCGGTTACGGCGACCCAGGCGGATTCACCGGATCAGTTTTCGTAGCGCTGCTTGGATCGGTGATCTTGCGCCTCGCCCTCGAATACGTTGATCGACGGCCACGCCGATGAGTGACGAGAAGATCGTCGAAAAGCCATTCAGCCCCGGCCTTGCTGGCGTCGTTGGCGCCGAGACAGCGGTCGGCTACGTCGACGGCGCCGCGGGTCGACTCCTCTATCGCGGCTACCCCATTGAAGAGGTCGTCACTAAGGGGAACTACGCCAACGTCCTCGATCTCCTGCTCACTGGCGAGTGGCACCCGAACGCACATCTTGCTCCCGAGAAGGTTCCCCCAGCCGTTCTCGCCGCACTTCGACTACTCCCTGCCCACGCCCATCCAATGGATGCACTACGCACCGCCATCTCGGTCTGGGGCGCGGGCGAGCGACTCGGCTGGCCGCCAACCGCCGACGAGGCGAAGCGCATTGCCGCGTTTGCACCATCGGCACTCGCCGCATTTGCACGACTGCGCCAAGGGCTCGAGCCGGTTGACCCGCAACCTGGACTGGGCATTGCGGCCGCTTTCTTGCAGCAGCTTCACGATAAGGAGCCCGATCCGGCAACCGCCCGCGCGCTTGACGCCTACTTGATGGTGGGCGCGGAGCACGGTCTGAACGCCAGCACCTTCACGGCGCGCGTGATCATTGCGACGCGATCAGACATTGCTTCGGCAATCTGCGGCGCCGTCGGCGCTATGAAGGGGCCGCTACACGGCGGTGCTCCCGCTGAGGTGATCGGCCAGCTCGGTGAGATTGGCTCCATTGATCGCGCCGAGGATTGGGCGCGCGGCAAGCTCTCACGCAAGGAGCTCATCATGGGCTTCGGCCACCGCGTCTACCGCGCGTACGACCCGCGTGCTGCTGCGCTGCGCAAGGTTGCCGAAGCGATGCCAACGCGACCAGCCTGGCTTGAGCTCGCCATTGGTGCCGAAGAGCAGATTCTCAAAGTGTTTGAAGAGATGAAGCCGGGCCGAGCGATGAAGACGAACGTTGAGTTCTACGCCGCCGCCGTGCTACAGGGGGTTGGCCTGGTGCCTGACCTCTTCCCAGCAACGTTTGCGCTGGCGCGCATTGCCGGTTGGTCGGCGCATGCGATCGAGCAAGCTGGCGTCGACAAGTTGATTCGCCCAGACGCCAAGTACATCGGCCACGCGGAGCGACACCTCCCCGCCTAGCGCGCCAATC
>CAIJIA010000110.1 GCA_903820655.1 uncultured Chloroflexota bacterium | reverse complement strand
TGGGTGTACACCTGCGTCGTTCCGAGGCTCTCGTGCCCGAGCAGCTCCTGCACGACACGAAGATCCGCGCCGCCATCAAGGAGGTGTGTGGCAAAGGAGTGACGCAGCGTATGGGGATGAAACGCCTCTGGGAGGCCGGCGGCACGTGCGATGTCATCAAGTCGTGCACGGGCACCGCGCTCTCCGAGCGCTCCGCCGCTACGGTTCAAGAAGAGCGCCGAGCCTGGAGTAGCGGCGAGTGCAGCGAGCGCTGGTCGACCATCCGACAGATACGACTCGAGCGCACGACGGCATGGCGCTCCAAAGAGCGCCACACGCTGCTTGTCGCCCTTCCCTGTCACCTTCACCTCGCCGCGGCCAAGCTGCAGGTCGGCGATGCTAATCGCCACAACTTCCGCAATGCGCAGGCCGGCTCCATAGAGGAGTTCAATCAGCGCCGTATCGCGAATCGCAAGCGGGGCTGAGGTGCCGATCGCGGCCTGCGCGATGAGCTGCTCAACCTGCGCTTGTGACAAGACATCGGGGAGGCGCTTCTCACGCTTCGGTCGGGCGAGCGCATGGAGCGGATCCTTTGCCACACTCCCCTGCCGCACCCAGAAGCGGTAAAAGGTACCCAGGGCTGCGAGCCGCTGCTGCACGGTCGAGCGCTCGCCATCTTCACTGAGGAGCGCGATGTAGCGACGTAGTTCCGCGCGACTTGGCGTTTGCCAATCGATCCCCTGTTCGTCGTACCAGGCAATGAGCCGCTCTACCGCCGTACGATACGAACGTTCCGTTGCGGCGGAGAGTGCGCGTGCGCGCAGGTGCATGATGAACGGAGCAATTCGCGGGTCAGTCACAGCAGAAGACCGCTGCGCCACGGGAGCCGATTCGCGGCCCCGACTCATCAGGCCGTTTCCACCGGATCAGCTGGTGCTTCCGCGACCGGCACAACGAGGACGGGCTCAACTGCGGGATCCTTACTCTTCGCCTTCGCTTTGGCCTTCGGCTTCGCCTTGCCCTTGGCCTTCGCCTTTGCCTTTGGCTTCGCCTTGCTCTTTGGCGCAGCCTTCGCGCCACTCTCGGCTGAGGCTGCCGCACCGCGTCGTGGGCGCTTCGGCACCCAGGCCAGCGGATCAGGCTCGCCGCCCGCAATCACCGAGCCAACGACAACGATCTCAGGCAGCGTCACGCGCGCGCCACACTTGGTGCAGACGCCGCCCTCATCATCTTTCCCGATGACGGCACCGCACTCGGCGTGTGTCGCGCCCGAGGGGCGCGGTCGAATCGTCTTGCAATCGGGGTAGCGGTTACACGAATAGAAGTAGGTGCCCCGCTTGTTGTTCTTCTTTGGTCCGAGTTTTCCGCCGTGCTCCACGCCACACACAGGGCAGAGCGCATCGAACTCTAGCTTGAACTCTGCAGGAACTTCAGCCTTCGGAATGTATTTGCACTCTGGATAGCGGTCGCAGCCGAGGAACCAGCCGAAGCGGCTGCGTCGCTGCGCCATCTTTCCGCCGTGCTCCGCGCCGCACATTGGGCACGGGAGACCCGCACCCTCAAGCGTTGGTGTGTCTCCGGACGGCGTGTCGTCGCCGATTACCTTCGAGAGCGACTTGCGTTCGGCGTGTTCTGGATACAGCGTGCAGGCGAGGTACCAACCGAATCGACCAAGGCGCTCCTCCATCGGATGCCCTTCCGAGCACTTCTCTTCGCTGGCTCGGTTGCGGAACTCTCCAGCGCCGATTGACTGCGCCTTCTCAAGGACGAGTGGGTCAAACGTGCTCCAGAACTTCTGCAAGACATCGCGCCAATTCGCGCGCCCCTCTGCAACGGCATCGAGCTCCTCCTCCATGCCGGCGGTGAAGCCGAGGTCAACGAAGGTGGCGAAGTGCGTCGTGAGAAGGTCGCAGACGGTCTCACCCAGTCGCGTGGCGCGAAGGCGATTGTCTTTGTCGCGGTCAACGTATTCGCGCTCTTGAATTCGTTCAATGATGGCGGCGTACGTCGATGGTCGACCAATGCCGTGCTTCTCCAACTCCTTGACGAGCGTGGGCTCGGTAAAGCGTGGCTCAGGCTTTGTCGCGTGTGGTACGCCTTCTACCGTGGCGACACTCCCCTTTGAACCTTCTGGTAGGTCGGGAACCTTCGCTTCCGCATCTTCGTCCTCGTCATCGCGACCTTCGAGATAGACGGCGGTAAAGCCTGGCTCCAGCGTTCGCGTCGCAACCGTCTTGAGTCGGTCGCTTCCTGCGGCCCAGATCAACGTCGTTGAGGCCGAGAGCTTGTCGGGCATCTGCGATGCAATCGTGCGGCGCCAGATCAAGGTATAGACCTTGAGCTCCCGATCGTCGATGTACGGCGCGGCGAGTTCAGGGGTGAGGGCGAGGTTTGTTGGGCGAATCGCTTCGTGGGCCTCCTGTGCGTTCTTCGACTTCGAGGCGTACTGGCGGCCGCCCTCAACAACCATCTCTGGGCCGAATCGCTCGCGGATTACTGCCGAGGCGTCACTTATGGCCTGCTGGCTTAGCGTTGGCGAATCGGTACGCATATAGGTAATGAGGCCGGTGCGCTCGCCGCCGATCTCCACACCTTCGTAGAGCTTCTGGGCGAGCTGCATCGTGACGCGCGAGCGGAAGCCGTGCTTACGACCCGCCTCCTGCTGCAGTGTTGAGGTGGTGAATGGCGGAACGGGGCGCTGCTTGCGCGTCCCCTCACTGCGCTCTACGACAACCGCGTCAGCGCCATCGAGTCGAGTGACGGCGGCTGCTGCTACCTCTGGATCGAGCTCGAGGATCTCCCCCTTCTCGCCGATAAGCGTGGCGGGGACGATCAGGTCGCTCGCGGTTGCTGGGCGAATCCCAATCTCAACGGTGGTGTAGTGACGCGGAATAAAGGCACGGATGGCGCGCTCGCGCTCCACAACCAGGCGAAGTGCCACGGACTGCACCCGCCCCGCCGAGAGCTTCGGCTTGACGAGCCGCGAGAGGAGCGGCGAGAGGCGATATCCGACGAGGCGATCCAGGATGCGGCGCGCCTGCTGCGCGTTCACAAGGTCTAGGTTGATGGCGCGGGGGTGGGCAAAGGCTTCGAGGATGGCCCCCTTGGTGATCTCGCTAAAGGTCACCCGGCGGCGATCGGCCTCGGGGATACCGAGCGCCTCGGCGACGTGCCAGGCGATCGCCTCCCCTTCGCGGTCAAGGTCGGTTGCGAGCCAGACGGAGGTTGCCTTCTTGGCGGCACGAGTGATGTCATCGAGACGCTTCTGCTTGTCTTCAATGATCTCGTAGAGGGGAGTAAAGCCGTTCTCTACGTCGACGGCCATGCTCCCCTTCTTCGTCTTCTGGGGGAGATCCCGGATGTGCCCATAGGAGGCGAGCACGGTGTAATCGGGGCCGAGATACCGCTCAATCGTCTGGGCCTTGGCCGGCGACTCGACGATAACGAGGTTGGTGGCTGCCTTTGTCATGGGCGAGAGCGTAGCACCGCCCTCAGAACGCGCCGCCAACGCCCGCCGCGCTGCTCGATGAGCCCGCGCAGGCTCAAGAGGGTCAGAGCCGCCACCAGTGCCCCCGGAAGCTCCTGCGTGAGGTCGCCTAAATCACCCTCGGCGACCCCTTCTGCCCCCGCAGCATCCACTCTCTGGAGGATTTCGCGCTGCAAACCAGATGTCTCACCTTGGGTGGTGCTCGTCGCCACGGGCGTTACTCCGCAAGGATCGTCGAAATGACCGTGCAAGGACAGCGCACAGACAGCAAGCCATGCACCGAGGTCGGCCTCCCCCGAAATGAGCACGGGTGAGCGCTCTTCCGTGAGACGCAAAGACAACTCCTGCGCTCGCTGGAGCCAGCGGAGCCCCCCTTCTGCGGTCTCTGCGCCGTAGGGGGCGCTCACGACCGCTACGGGGAG
>CAIJIA010000109.1 GCA_903820655.1 uncultured Chloroflexota bacterium | reverse complement strand
CAGGGGTATAGCGATGACACAGCAGATGCGCCCATCGCTCGACGATCCACGCGTCGCGATTCCCGCCGAATCGACGTGGTACGAGCCGGCACCAACTCCACAAACAGAGCGACAGGCGGAGTTCCTCACGCTGCGCGAAGGCGAGATGTTCGTGAACATGGGGCCACAGCACCCATCGACACACGGTGTGCTGCGCGTGATCATCAAGGTAAACGGCGAGAAGGTCGTCGACCTTGATCCAGTGCTCGGCTACCTGCATCGCGGCGTTGAGAAGCTCTGCGAGAACGCCGACTACCACCAGGCGATCTGCTACACCGACCCGCTTGAATATGTGAGCTCGCTCTTCTGCGAGGCGGCACCAGTCGCCGCGTTTGAGAAGTTGATGGATGTTGATGTGCCGCGTCGCGCGCAATACATTCGCGTCCTCACGATGGAGCTCAACCGCATCGCGAGCCACACCCTCTTCCAGGGCTGGATGGCGCTCGACCTCGGCGGCATTACCCCGATCCTTTGGGCGTTCATTGAGCGCGACGAAATCGTCGACATGCTTGCCGCCCTCACCGGCCAGAAGCTTCTCTACAACTACTACCGAATTGGCGGGGTGAACGGCGACTTGAACCACGAGTTCATGAGCCGCCTCGGCACCTGGATGAGCCGTGCCGCCGCCCAAATTGACTCGAACTTGGCCCTGATCAACGAGAACGAGATCTTCGTGCGCCGCACGCGCGGCCTCGGCGTTCTCGATGCAAAGACAGCCCTCAAGATGGGCGTCACCGGTCCAAACCTGCGCGCGAGCGGCGTGCCGTTCGACCTGCGCCGCGACCGCCCGTATCTCGTCTACCCAGAGCTGGAATTCGACGTGCCGACCCGCGACGAGGGTGATTCGCTTGCTCGGTATCTGGTGCGCATGGATGAGATCAAGCAGTCGATCCGCATCATCGACCAGGTCCTCCACGAGATGCCCGACGGTCCAGTGATGGCAAAACTGCCGCGCCTTCTTCGCCCACGACCGGGCCGTGCATTTGGCGCCGTTGAAGGGCCGCGCGGTGTGTACGGCACCTACGCCATTAGCGATGGCACCGATCAGCCGTTCCGCATGCGCATTCACGACCCATCATTTGTGCACCTGCAACTTGTTGGACCACTGACCAAGGGGAACCTCATCGCCGACACGATGGCGGTCATGGCAAGCCTTGACCCGGTCATGGGCGGAGTCGACAAGTGAGCGGCGCATCGATGGCCTGGAATCGCCTCACACCAGCAGGCCGCGTACTCGCGGTGCTGCTCCCAGTGCTCGCGATTGGCGGCGCACTGACGACCGCACTCCTTGTCGCATTTGGCGAAGCAATTGCCGCAACGATCGGCGCAAACCTGCCGATCGTGCGCTTCCTCGTAGCATCGGTCGTCACCTTCCTCATCTCAGTACCAGTCGCATTCTTGTTGATCTACATGGAGATGAAGATTATTGCGCTCATGAACCTGCGCATTGGACCCGATCGCATCGGCCCAGCCGGCGCCGTGATGAGCGTGGTGCACGGCCTCAAAGTGCTGATGAAGGAGGACTACACGCCACCGAGCGTCGACGTTCCTGTTTTCACACTTGCTCCGGTGGTTGTGTACCTCGCCAGCTTCATGACGCTGTTGGT
>CAIJIA010000108.1 GCA_903820655.1 uncultured Chloroflexota bacterium | reverse complement strand
GAGCGAACTTGCCGCGTACGGCACGAGCGGTAGCGTTTATGTGAACAGCGCAGTTCCTGCAGCTGCCGGGGGTTCACGATGAGCGGTGGTATCTGGGAGCTGCGTCGCGATGAGATCACCGGCTGGTGGTCGGCAACCGTGGTGGACCGCGAGTTTGAGCCGCGAAGATTTCATGAGGAGCGCACCTCAGGGGCCCGCGATGAAGAGTGTGCCAACTGCGCACAAGCCGATGCAACGACGGTCACGCGACGCGTGTTGCGCCAGGGTGCCTTCCACTCCGTTGGCACCCGCGCGGATGCTGCCGCTGGTGAATCTGGGTTTCTGACGCTGAGCGACGTTGATCGCGCCGGATCCTGGTCGACGCTGATTGCGCCTGGTCGCGAACATGGTGAGCTTGACGAGGTGCCCGTGGCCGTCGTGACGAACTTCTTGATGGCGATCCGCGATCACTTGCGCAGTGCCCGCGACCTTGGTGCCACCGCCTACATTCAATATGTTCGTAACGCTGGGGGTCAGGCGGGGGCGATGACCGATCATCTCTGCTTTGATGCGTACGACCTGCCGCAGGTGCCGCACCGACTCGCCGAAGAGATTGGTGGCGCGGCGCGCCTCTCCATTCGCGCCGGCGGTTGCGCCTACTGCCACCTGGTTGCCGATGAGTCGCACGGCGGGCGCCGCATGCTGCATCGTGATCCGTTCGGCCTGGTGGTTGCCCCCTTTGCCAGCCGTTCGGCGTTTGAGACGTGGATCATTCCGAACGCGCATGGTGCCGACTTTGCCGATACCGATGCGGCAACGATCGCGGGCTTCGCCAGCACTCTGCAGACCGCGGTCCGGGCGCTGCGGGCGATCGGCATGCCTCCCTACAACCTCATGCTGCACACCGCGCCCCTGCGCGAGCGTGTCGACGGCACCTATCACTGGCACTGGGAGCTCCACCCGCGCCTCCGCCCGATCGGCGGGCTGGAACTCGCCTCGGGGATCCCGGTGGTGCCGATCTCTCCTGAGGAGGCGGTTGCGGAACTGCGCCGCGCCCTGGCCTAGCCGCCCTGCTATCGTTCCGCAGCACCCGCAACGTGGTCGGCAGAGATCGGCCGGCGGGGCAGAGGAGTGAACCATGGCACGACAGGTGATGAACGCCGAAGAGATCCGCAGGGCACTGACCCGCATCTCCCATGAAATCATTGAGAAAGAGGGGACCGAAGGTCTCGTCGTCGTTGGCATTCAGCGCCGCGGCGTCCCGCTTGCCAAGGTGATTGTTGATGCGATCAAAGAGCACGAAGGCGTCACGGTTGAATCAGGCACGCTCGACATCAGCTTTTATCGCGATGATCTTTCAACGATTGCTGTTGCCCCAGTGCATCGCGGCACCTCGATCCCTGGTGACATCACCGGCAAGACGGTGATCCTCGTCGACGACGTGCTCTATACGGGTCGCACGATTCGCGCCGGCCTTGACGCACTCATTGACTACGGTCGACCGAAGGCGATCCGCCTCGTCGCACTGATTGATCGCGGTCATCGTGAGCTGCCAATTCGTGCCGATCATGTTGGCAAGAACATTCCAACGACCAGTGAAGAGGTCGTGCGCGTCTGCGTAAAGGAGATCGACGGCGAAGACCTCGTCAAGGTGGAGCTGCTCGCCGAGCATCTCGCCGCGAACGAGGCGGCCGCCAAGGCGAAGGGCTGAGCCGGCACACGGAGGATTGACGATGGTCCCCCAGGCCGCCCCCGCCGAGGAGCGCAGCCGCCGCCATCTCCTTGACGTTGCGGGTCTCGATTGGCGTTCACTCCAGAAGCTCCTGACGAGCGCAGGCGAGATGCAGCGACTGCTCGACTCTCGTACTGGTGGCAGTGATGCCCTGCACGGTATCGGCGTTACCACCCTCTTCTATGAGCCCTCAACTCGCACGCGCATCTCGTTTGAGACGGCCGCCGCCGCGCTCGGCGCGCGCGTCACCACCTTCAACGTCGCCACCTCGTCCGTAGGGAAGGGGGAGTCGCTGATCGATACTGTCCGCACCCTTGAGGCGCTGCGCAGCCAGGTGATCGTGCTGCGCCACGAACGCGCCGGTGCGCCATGGCTCGCCGCACGTCACTTTGGTGGGAGCATCGTCAATGCGGG
>CAIJIA010000107.1 GCA_903820655.1 uncultured Chloroflexota bacterium | reverse complement strand
GCGTGCCACATTCCCGCGCAGCATCGTGGTAGATCGCGGCGTAATCGTGGCCGACGGATCAACGAGCGAGATCTTGGCGAACCGCGAGCTCCTGCTCGCACACGGACTCGCCTAGGCCTTTGCCCCCTTGGCGCGCGCGGCGCGCAGCGCGGCGATGCGATCGCGCAGTTCTGCCTCTGCACCACTCCCCGACGGCGCATAGAAGCGCTTCGTCGCAATCTCGCGCGGTAGATACTCCTGATTGATATCGAACGGTTCACCGGCCGCGTGTGGTGACTGGTACGTCTTGGCCGACGCGCGCAAATGACCGGGGACGGGAAGCTGGCCACCAGTAGCAATCTGCTCACGCGCCGCAGCGAGTGCCTCGCCTGCGCGCGGCGACTTAGGTGCAGAGGCGAGATAGGTGACCGCTTGTGCCAGTGCCCAATCACACTCTGGTGATCCGGCGAGCTCGACAACCTGTGCTGCAGCCGCGGCAAGCGGAAGCGCTGCGGGATCGGCGTTACCAACATCCTCCGATGCGGAGACAAGCAGTCGGCGCCCGATCACGCGCGGATCTTCGCCCCCTTCAAGTGCAGTCGCCAGCCACCAGATCGCCGCATCGGGATCGTTGCCGCGAATACTCTTGATGAGCGCTGAGATAACGCCAGACTGGTCGTATGGCAGGCTCCGGTCTTGCGCAGCGAGGAGCACTTCGCGCGGCGTGATCTCCTTCCCCTCTGTTGTCATGAGCGCCGCCATCTCGAGCAGCGTTAAGAGTCGACGTGCATCGCCCGAGGCGTAACCAACCAACTGGCGGCGCGCATCGACATCAACCCGTACCGCGCCGTTCAGGCCGCGAGGATCCGCGAGCGCTCGGTCGAGCAGCGTCTCAAGATCGTCGCTGCTGAGTGGAGCCAGGCGGAAGGTGCGCATGCGCGAGAGAAGCGCCGGCGAGATCGCGCGCGGTGGCGGCTCCGTCGTGGCGCCCACCAAGATGATCGTGCCCGCCTCTACGTGCGGCAGCAGGGCATCCTGCTGCGTGCGCGAGAAACGATGCAGCTCGTCAATAAAGAGGAGCGTCTGCTCGCCGTGTTCACGGCGTTCGATCGCTGCGGCCACCGCCTTGCGGACCTCGGCCACGCCATCGCTCGTTGCGGAGAGGCTCGTTGGGACCGCCTTCAGGGACGCGGCGATGACGGCGGCGAGTGTCGATTTACCACTCCCAGGTGGCCCCCAGAGCAGGAGTGAAGGCGCCTCGCCGCGCTCCAAGAGTCGTCGAAGTGGTGCACCTGGCCCAATGAGCGCGACCTGCCCCACCACCTCGTCGAGGGTCGTTGGGCGCATCCGGGCGGCGAGGGGTTGCGCGGGGGCGAGACCGCCAAGGAGCGTTGCCTTCTCTTTCATCTCACTGATCATCGCACCCTTCTCGCCGCTCTCGGGTACGCTTGATCAACTGATGCCCGATTTTTCTGAACTAGGACTTGCCCCCGAACTCCTACGAGCCGTCGCCGACGAGGGGTACACCGAACCGACCCCAATCCAGGCCCAGGCCATTCCGTACGTGCTGCAGGGGCGCGACCTTCTCGGTGCTGCCCAGACCGG
>CAIJIA010000106.1 GCA_903820655.1 uncultured Chloroflexota bacterium | reverse complement strand
TCGGCGCCGAGGAATGCGGCGAGGGCGCTCTTCCCCCCTGCCGGTGTGCTGGCGCGCGCCGCAGGGTTCGGTGCTGCGCCGCCGCTGGCCGCCGCCTTGCTGCCACGGTCCGCATCCTCCCACCAGGTGCAGGTGGCGTGGTCGGCACTCGCGTTGGCGCATGGGGGCACGAGCAGCAACTCATCGGCGCTCTCCACGCCGACCAGCTCGAACCCGTCACCGATGTTGATTCTCATCGTCTGGGATACTACGCCGCATGAGCGATCACGCGGCTCCTGGGCACGGTTCACACGGCGAGGCCGACGACGCCCCCCTGGGCGCTATCAACCTTGCTGCATGGGGGGCTGGTGCCCTCGGTATCGCAATTGGCCTCCTCACGGCGGCCGTCATCGCGATCGCCGCAGGCGCCCTCTAGCGCAACCCTTCGACTCTCGCCGCTGTTAGCGGCGGCGAGTTGTTCGCTTCGTTGCCACACCTAGGCCCATCAGTCGGCGCAAAAACTCCACGAGTGGCGTGACGGCTCGGCCCAGTAGGCCGCCGGCAAGCGCACCGATAATCGCAATCGGTAGTACGACGATCACAAGATTGATCGCCGCAACAATCACGGTGCGACCAACTGAGATCAGGTTCGCTACCGCGAGTGAGATCTCCTTGCCAAGATCGAAGCCGTTTGTCGCGTTTCCGATTGAGGAACCGATCGGGCTGATCGTCACAGCAATGGTCGTCATGGCAACCTGATCCGCGAGCGCTGCGCGCTGTGCGTCATACGACTCGATATCACTGCGCACGGCGGTGAGCTGTGTTTGCACAGCGAGCACATCAGAGACGGTCGTCGCACGTGACATCAGTTCAAGGAGCGCCGTCTCCGAGGCGCGCAGGTTGCGCAGCCGAGCCTCAAGGTCGACGAGTTGCATCGTTACCTCGTACGTGCTGATCTGCTCGGAGAGAACCGTGCCTTCTGCGCGCAGTGAGAGCACCACCGAATCAAACGATGCAGCGGGGACACGGAACGTCACCGTGAGATATGGCATGGATGCCTCGGTGTAGCGGTAGCTGCCAGAGACATAGCCGCCCTGACTCTTCACGAGGCCTGTCAGCTTCGTCAGGCTGGCCTCGACATCCGTCACCTCGAGACTGAATGTGCCGTTGCGCACCAGATCAATGCGGTCACCCGTGATGGCGCCATCGCCTGGCGTCGCGGTTGGGACGCCACCGGTGTCCCCTTTTTCGATGGGGGCAGAGGCGCCGCCGCTGGCACCAAAGAGGAGCGCGCTGATACCGCCACTGGCGGAGAGGGCGAGCACGAGTGCAACCACCACGCCAATCTTTGCAGGCGTACCAAACGACGGAAGGGTGAGTGATCCGATCTTCATGGTGTGCACCTCAGCTTGGGCGTTCGCAGGGGAACGCCTCACCACCCTAACGCTCTCGGGGTGCTCCAAGTTCCTGGGCACGGATCGTGGCTAGAAGAGGCCGACGATCTCCCCGCCGTTCTCAAGGTCAAGGTCGATGCGCTCGCCGCCAGGTGATTTGTTGAGGCCTGGCATCAGTCGCATATCCCCACAGACGGCGGTGATGAAGCCGGCACCGGCGGCTAGGGTGACCGCCTTTACGGGAACTCGGAACCCTGTCGGGCGCCCGAGCTTGCTCGCATCGTGCGAGAGCGAATACTGGGTCTTCGCCATGCAGATCGGCAGGTGACCATATCCGAGCTCCTCCAGACGCGCAAGGCGCTTCGCCGCAGCGGGGGCGATGTCTACGCCGTCGGCACCATAGATGCGCTTGGCGATTGTCTCAATCTTCTGCCCGAGTGGCATGTCATCCGCGTAGATCGGCGCAAACTTCGCCTCGCCTGAGTTTGCGGCAGCCCACACCGCTTCGGCCAGCGTGGCCGCACCAGCGCCACCATCGGTGAAGTGCGTGGTGACCACGGCGGCGCGAGCCCCTGCAGCGAGGGCGACGCTACAAATTGCCTCGTGCTCGGCGGCGGTATCTGTTGGGAATGCGTTCACGGCGACCACCACGGGAATGCCGAACGCGCGAACATTTTCAATCTGCTTCACGAGGTTCTGTGCACCAGCCGTAACGGCCGCAACATTCTCGGTGCTGAGCGCTGGATCGAGTGGCTTACCGGCAACGATCTTGCCAACGCCGCCATGCATCTTCAGAGCGCGCACCGTCGCCACAATCACCGCAGCATCCGGGGCAAGCCCAGAGGCGCGGCACTTGATGTCGAAGAACTTCTCGGCCCCCATGTCGGCACCGAACCCTGCCTCGGTCACAACGATCTTGCTCGTTGCGAGGGCAGCGCGGTCAGCGATGATGGAATTATTCCCATGCGCAATGTTAGCAAATGGTCCGGCATGGACAAACGCAGGGCCGCCCTCGAGTGTTTGCAGCAGGTTCGGTTTGATTGCATCACGCAACAGCGCGGCCATGGAGCCAGCGACTTTCAAGTCTTCGGTGGTAACCGGTTTGCCCTCAACCGTTTCGGCGACCACAATACGACCAAGGCGCGCGCGAAGATCGGCAAGATCTGATGCGAGTGCGAGTACGGCCATCACTTCGCTTGCAACGGTGATCACGGTCTCTGATTCGCGGACGACACCGTTCTCACGACCGCCGAGACCGATGATCGTCTTGCGAATTGCGCGATCGCTAATGTCAACGACACGCGGCCACGTGATGCTGCGCAGGTCGATGTTGAGGGCGTTGCCGTGATGCAGATGGTTGTCGAGGAATGCCGCGGCGAGATTGTGTGCTGCGCCAATCGCGTGCACGTCACCGGTGAGGTGCAGGTTGAACTCTTCCATGGGAATGACTTGGCTGTAGCCGCCACCTGCGGCGCCGCCCTTGATACCGAAGACCGGCCCGAGGCTTGGTTGACGAATGGCGACGGCGGCGCGGTGGCCAATCTTGTTGAGACCTTGCGCAAGCCCAACGGTGGTGGTTGTCTTCCCTTCTCCGAGCGGCGTTGGGCTGATCGCGGTGACCACAACGTACTTGCCGCGTGCGCCGCTCTTCTCTAGGCGCTCGATCCCTTCAATGGAGAGCTTCGCCTTGGTGCGACCGTACGGCTCGACCTCATCGTCGTGAAAGCCGAGAGCCGCCGCCACCTCGCCGATTGGCTTCGGCGTGACGCCACGTGCAATCTCAAGATCTGAAGGGAGTCCCATGCCGAGAGTCTACGCTCGCCGGCGGACGAGGCGCTCTGCTGCCTGCGCTGCGTGCAGCGCCAAGATGGCGCTCGTCATTGGGCCCACACCGCCGGGCACCGGACTCAAGCCGCCCGTCTCGCCAAGCTGAGCCTCAACACCGGGAGCGTCAACATCCCCCACGATCGTCTCGCCACTCGGGTGAATGCCGACATCAATCACCACGGTGCCTGGCGACACGTGCTCTCCGCGCACTAGGCCGCGCACGCCAGCGGCGACCACAAGCACGGAAGCGGTGCGCGTGACCACCCCAAGATCGGGCGTCTTGGAGTGGGCGACCTCAACATGTGCCCCCGCAGCCTCTAGGAGTTGCGCCACGGGCCGGCCAACGATGGCGCTGCGCCCCACAACCACTGCAGTTCGCCCTTGGAGCGGGATCTCGTACGCCTGCAGCAGCTCCATCACCGCCGCCGCGGTGGCGGGGAGGAGTGACGCGTCGTGTGTGCCATCCGCAAGCCGCTCGGCGTTCACGAGGGTGATGCCATCAATATCTTTTCCTGGCGCAATGGCTGCCGCAACGATCTCTCGCGAAACGCCGCCCGGAAGCGGTGATTGCAGAATGATTCCCGCAACGTTCTGGTCGGCAGAGAGTGAGGTGAGGGAGGCGAAAATCTCAGCCTCAGTTGCCGTTGAGCCAAGTTCCACACGGCGTCCGAGGAGTCCGGTCGCGCTCACCTGCTTCAGTA
>CAIJIA010000105.1 GCA_903820655.1 uncultured Chloroflexota bacterium | reverse complement strand
TTGCGCGCGGCGATGATCTTTGCTGCTGTAACAGGGCCAATGCCCGGAAGTGTGTCGAGCTGTTCTGCGGTCGCCGTATTGAGGTCGATCTTTCCACCCGTGGCGGTTGTAGCGGCCGAGCCCGCTACGTCTGCTGCCGCAATTTCCCCAGGGGCGGCGTAAAGCGTTCCGCAGAGAATCCCCTGCACGCCGAGCAGGAAGCGATCATCTCGTGACGGGATTCGTATGGCTGAGCCGTCCGTCAGCGGTGCAGCGAGGTTGAGGCAGATCTCGATTCGGAGCGGGTCAATGCGTTCTCCCCACCCACCAGCGGCCGTAATGGCATCAATCAGTCGAGAGCCAGCGGGTAGCGCGTAGACCCCAGGAATACGCACGGCGCCACTCACCTCTACGCGGAGTTCAGAGCTTTGAATTGAATCTAGGGGTAGTCCTATTGACTCGGTGGGAGTCGTCGCCACTGTGAGCTCTGGCTCTGCAGAGAAGCTAAGAATCAGGGCGACTGAGAATACGGAACCAACAATCAGTGCGGGCCATCGATATCGTTGCAGCACGAATACATCGTGCGCCTCGTTCGGTATTACGTGCGTACCACGCCACTCTGGCGTGGAGCGCAACTAGATCTGCTTGAGCTTTGGCAGCACCTCTTCGGCGAAGCGGATCATCGACTCCTCGTCGTGCGGGGTCGAGAAGCCGGCGATCAGGTGGCGGTAGCCGATCTTTAGGTACGGAGCGAGGTGCTCCACGACCTGGTCAACGGTGCCGACTGGCTGGTTCTCCCAGGCGGGCTCAATGCCGTTGGCGGCGAACTGGGCCTTGTGGATGCGCAGGGCCTCGGCCGCATCGTTGCGAATCACCACGTTGCCAATGCCCACGGTGCGGTCGATCGTGCCAGGATCGCGGCCAAGGGTCTCGCAGTGCTTCAGCAGAACCTCTTCCTTGTGTGCGACCTGCTCAGGCGTGCCGCTGACGTTGTTCGCGTCGCCGTACTTGGCCACGAGCTTGAGGGTGACCTGCTCGCCGCCGCCGCCGATCAAGATCGGCAGGTGCTTCTGAATTGGCAGCGGAAGGTTGCGCACCGTCTTCGCCTTGTAGCGCGGGCCGGTGGCGGTTGGTTCGGTGCCGTCGAGCATGCCGCGCATGATCGGTAGGGCCTCGCCAAGCCAGCGGAGTCGCTCTGGGAAGCCATCACCGAAGTTCAGGCCGAAGTGCTCATGCTCCTCTTCGAACCAGGCGGCACCCACACCAAGGATGGCGCGGCCGTTGGAGATGTGGTCGAGGGTGGTGGCGAGCTTCGCCGTAAGGGTTGGCTCACGGAAGGTGTTGGCGCCAACCATCAGGCCGATGCGAATCTTGGAGGTGTTCTCGGCCCACGAGACAAGCGTCGACCAGCCTTCAAACATTGGGCCGTTCGGATTGCCAATGATTGGGTACATGTGGTCCCAGGTCCAGAGGGTGTCGAAGCCCACGCGGTCGGCGGTAACGCCCATCGACTTGACCGACTTCCACTCGGTGAACTGTGGCCATACCAGCGCGCCAATCTTGACCTCACCCACGATGAACCCTCCTTTACCCCTGCGGCAGGCCGCCGCGTTGGAGTAAGGGTACTCCTCTGGGGGCGGTGCCCTGTGTGGGAGTGCAGAGGCTGACAGGGTGTGACCCCCTGTCACCTTCGCGGGATCTCACCTATCGTGCTGATAGTGGAGTGCCCGCCAGGCTTCAGTTTTCTGAACTCTGCGTTCTATTTGGGCCTTCTGATGCAGGGAGATCTATGAAGGCTGGAAAAACCTTGAAGCTGCTGCTCGCAGCATCATTCGCCGTTGGTGCCATGGCGTTCGCGCCAGCGCAGGTTCGTGCCGCCGATCCGATCGTGACTGTGATTGATGGCACGGGCATGACGGAAGTTCGACAGGACGGTGGTTGCTGCGGCACTGGTTCATGGGGCGCGGCGTGGTCTTCCGAGGATCAGGCAGTAGCGGTGTACGTGCCAGTTACCCTCCCGGCTGGTATGCGGTCCACGATCTCATTTGATTATTCGGTGAATTCCGACGGAGCCTTGACGGTGGGCGGGACAATGGCCTGCACCGGTCCAGGCACACTAAACAACAATCAGTTTCGTGTGGACATTGTTGAATCTACCCTTTCAGGACAGTCGTGGTTTGGCTCGCCAGCACTCGGGCTACTGAAGAATGCACTGACACCTGTCGCTAATAGCACTGGGCATATCGATGTCGATGTGACCGCATGGGCAGGAACAACCGTGAACCTAGCGTTTCGTTTGGCTTACTGCGACTTTTTCCATTTTTTTTATCAAATTGAGGCTCAATGGTCAAATGTCACGTTAACGACGACTGACTTCTGGGTCGATGCGCCAGTGGCTACGGTGAAACCTGTTGTGACCGGTAGCTATGCGGCGGTGGGCGTGCCACTCACGGGTACGCGCGGCACCTGGACAAGCATTAGCGCTTATTTCCGACCGCAGTGGTACCGCTGCACCAAGGCGGGTGCCGCAGTTGATCAGTACACGTCAGTTGCCGCGCCCTCGGGTTGCTCGGCGATCAGTGGCGCAACGGAACTCACCTACACCCCAACCACCGCAGATAAGGGCAAGTTTCTGCGCATGCGCAGTGGCGGCACCGGCGATGGTGGGCAGCTCTTCTCGTTCTCTAAGGCCACGGCGGTGATCGGCACCGCACCGGTGAGCACGGCCAGTGCGCCACCCACCGTTGGGGGCGTGGTGAAGGTTGGGCGAACGCTCACCGCGGCGAAGGGCACCTGGACAGGTACCCCAACGCCGACCTATGCGTACCAGTGGTACCGCTGCACGGCGACGGGAGTGGCAGCGGCCACGGTGCCGGATACGTGCACGGTCATTGCAGGGGCAACGAAGAGCACCTACAAGCTCTTGGCTGCCGATAAGACCGCCGGCTACATTCGCGTTAAGGTCACCGCGACCTCGACCGCGGGGGTAACGGTGCGCGTCAGCGCCGCCAAGAAGATCCTGTAGCGATTCGCGCTCGGCACATCCAACAGCCCCCACCTTCGGGTGGGGGCTGTTGCTATCTGTGCCGCTCGCGTAGAGTGTGCCAACTGTCAACCAGGGAATCTGGTTCAGCCCGCTAGCTGGAGGCACATCATGGCCAAGGGAACCGTCGACGGAGAGACACAGCCAAAGAAGAAGAAGATGAGCAAGAAGCGCAAGTTCCTCATCGCCCTTGGCGTGATCGCCGCGGTGCTGGTTGGCGCTTGGGTCGTTGTGGT
>CAIJIA010000104.1 GCA_903820655.1 uncultured Chloroflexota bacterium | reverse complement strand
TTGGCATTGAGGGGGTTCCCGTTGAAGTTGAGGTCGACGTTGCCCCTGGCATTCCTGCAACGCGAATCGTTGGCCTCCCTGACACCGCCGTAGGCGAGGCGCGTGAGCGCATACGCTCCGCCATTCGTGCAGCTGGCTACATCTGGCCCGCTCGTCGCATCACGATCAATCTTGCGCCGGCCGACCTCCGCAAGAGCGGGGGCTCATTTGATCTCGCCATTGCCATCGGCATCCTCCTTGCTAGTGGCCAGATCCGTCATCGCGGCACGGGGTCCCTCGCGGCGATCGGTGAGCTTGCGTTAGATGGCAGAGTGCGTAACGTGCCTGGTGCGCTGCCGCTCGCTCTGCCACTCCTCTCAGTAGGGCATCGTGTGTTGCTACCGGCGAGCGTGGTTGCGTTGCCAGGGCTTTGCGGTGGTGAGGCGATTCCCGTCGCAACGCTTGCGGATGCCGCAGCCGCGGTCAACAGCGCAGAGACAGGAGCACCACACCTGCGGCCGAGTGTCGTCGCGCCAGCGCCGAGCGACGCCATCTCATACGAACTCGCAAGCATTCGCGGCCAACCGATTGCTTCGCGTGCCGTGTTGATTGCAGCGTGCGGGCGCTTTCCGATTCTGCTGGAAGGACCCCCTGGAGTAGGGAAGTCGATGCTCGCGCGGGCGCTGCATGAGATCCTTCCCAACCTCGCTGCGGAAGAGCGGAGTGAGGTCGCCTCCATTGCATCTGCAGGTGGTCACGCCACTGGGCTCTCGCTGCGACCGCCGTTACGGGCGCCGCATCACGACATCACGGTGGCTGGGCTCATTGGCGGAGGCCCGCGCATGACTCCGGGTGAGCTGACATGGGCGCATCGTGGGCTCCTGGTGCTTGACGAGATCGGTGAATTCCGGCGCGACGCGCTTGAGGCGTTACGCGAACCGCTGGAACGGGGGAGTGTTGACCTCGTTCGTGCGGGTCGTTCGGTGCGCTTTCCTGCGGATGCGATCGTGGCGGCCACCGGAAACCCCTGTGGTTGTGGGGAGTTGGAGCATCCGGGTGGTACCTGCCGCTGCCTCCCTGCCGCGCGCCGACGGGGGAGTCTCTCGCTCTCGGCACCGATTCGTGATCGATTCCCGTTGCGCGTGCGGCTCGCTCGACCGAGCACGCCACTCGCTGCGCTTCCGCGCGGCGAGCTCACGACGCTTGCGGCTCGGGAACACGCAACGGCTGTCCGCGCCGCCCTTGCGCAGCGTTCCCACGCTACCGAGACGATGACCCCTGCGACGCGCCGAACCGTTGAGGGTCTCGGCGTACGCGCATGGAGTCAGATTGAACGGGTTGCGATGGTGGTGGCGCTCCTTGATGGGCGCGATGTGGTGGGCGACGTCGATGTGGCGGAGGCGATCCATTTGCACGGGGACCACTGGTGAGCGCAATCACGCTGCACCCAGGCGACCAGCGAATCCCAGAGCGCCGCAATGAGGCCCTCGGATTAGCCCCCGATGCAGATCGACGGCGCCCACTCTGGGCGCTGGGGCGGGTGGAGGTACTGGGGAGACCATCGATTGGAATCGTTGGCACGCGACGCCCCTCTCCCCACGGCGCTGCGGCGGCTCGGCGCATCGCCTTTGAGGTGGCGCGAGCGGGGTGGTGCGTGGTTTCAGGGCTCGCCCTGGGGATCGACGAGGCGGCCCATTTGGCCGCCGTAGAGGCGGGAGGGGAGACGATTGCGGTACTTCCTAGTCCTGCCCCGCTCGGGCTGCGCTACGGGGCGCGGCGCCTGGCCGAGCAGATCCAGCAGGTGGGCCTCCTGCTCTCCGACCGCCCAGTCGGGACCCCGCCCGCCGCCTGGAGCTTCGCCGCCCGAAATCACCTCCTGGCGGCACTCTGTGACGGGCTGATCGTCGTCGAGGCACCGGAAGGCTCTGGGGCGCTGATTACCGCTGAATCGGCGGCGGGACTTGGGCTCCCCGTAGCGGTCGTGAGCGCCCCCTACGGCGCAGAGACCGCAGAAGGGGGGCTCCGCTGGCTCCAGCGAGCGCAGGAGTTGTCTTTGCGTCTCACGGAAGAGCGCTCACCCGTGCTCATTTCGGGGGAGGCCGACCTC
>CAIJIA010000103.1 GCA_903820655.1 uncultured Chloroflexota bacterium | reverse complement strand
GGGGTAGCCGCCTGGCGGCACGAGGAGGCGGTGCTCCGCACCCAGCGCCAGCGCCCTGACCTTGCCAAGCCTGCGAAGGGGAGCGAGGGGTCCTAAGGGGAGGCCCCAGGGGGGCTGTGCTATTCTCACCGCCCGCGCCGACAGGTTCTGTCGGCCACCACGGAGAATAATCATGGATTTGATCCGCACGTTGACTAATGCCCAGATGAAGAGCGATCTCCCGGAGATCAAGACCGGCGACACCGTGAAGGTGTCGGCAAAGGTCGTTGAAGGGAACCGAGAGCGCATTCAGGTATTCGAGGGCACCGTCATGCGCCTGCGCGGCGGCGGACTCGGACTCAACATCACCGTCCGACGCATCGCCTCAGGCGTTGGCGTCGAGCGAACCTTCAAGGTGCACAGCCCACGCATCGAGAAGATTGAAGTGGTCCGCCACGGTGTATCGAACCGAGCCCAGCTCTACTTCCTTCGTGACCGCGTTGGCAAGCAGTCGTCGCTCCGTGAGCGCCGCGACAGCGCCACCGACATCGCCAAGAATGAAGTGAAGGCCGCCGCAAAGAAGGCCATTAAGGACGAAGCTGACGCCGTGATCGCCGCTGCTGCCGCAGTCGTTGCTGCTGAGGAGGCCGCAGTGGCCGCTACAGCCGCCGCAGCCGTTGCTGCTGAAGAGGCCGCCGCCGCTGCAACCGCAGCCGAGGTCGTTGCTGAGGCTCCTGTCGTCGAAGCGCCAGTCGCCGAAGTTGCCACCGAAGAGAGCGCACCTGCTGACGTGCCAGTCGCTGAGGAGACGGAGAAGGCTCCGGAGTGAGCGACCTGCGGCCCACGAGTGGCCGCACATTGCCAACTCGCGATCTGGAACTGCAACACGGACATCCCGACCGTGCCGTCATTGGCATCGATGAGGTTGGCCTCGCCCCGCTCGCTGGACCTGTTGTCGCGTGCGCCATCTTGATGCCTGCAGGGGATCCAATCCCCGGCGTTCGTGATTCGAAGATGTTGACGCCCGCACGTCGAGTGGTACTTGCAGGGCAGATTCGAGACGTTGCGATCGCCATCGGTATTGGCGCTGCGTCTGCGCGAGAGGTTGAGCGCATCAATCCGCGTGCTGCATCGCATCGCGCGATGGCTCGCGCCGTTGCACAGCTCTCCCGCAGAAGGGGGGCGGCGCCAGATTTTGCTCTCGTTGATGGGAGTAGTGCGCGCGAACTCCGCGCCCTGATCGGGCCACATGCGACGGTCGTTCGTGGCGATCAGTCCGTGTACGCGATCGCCTGCGCCTCGATCGTGGCGAAGGTCCTGCGAGACAAGCTCATGGCCGAGCTGGCACTGCGCTACCCGGGCTATGGCTGGGAATCCAATGTGGGCTATCCAGCCCCCGCACACCTTGCAGCGCTTGATGCGCTCGGCGTAACGCCGCATCATCGCCGCACCTACGCCCCGGTTGCAGCGCGCATTGGCCTCCTGCCGCGCAGCTAACCCTCTGCAGAACGTCACCGGTACGGCGCCGCTGTGAGCATGCGCTGGTGGCAACTCGTCGTGCGCAGCGGGCAATCGTCGGTCGTGAGGCCGAAGCGCTGGCGGCGCGCTCCCTTGTTCGCAGCGGCTGGATGATCCTTTCGCGCAACCTGCGACTGGGGCGACTTGAGGTGGACCTGCTCGCGTGTGACCCGCGCGGCTCCCTCGTAGCCATCGAAGTGCGTCGCCGCGAATCCGTGGGCGCCGCCTCGCCGGCAGAGCTCCTGGGAGCACGCAAGATGCGGGCCCTGCGGCGGCAGCACGGCTACCTCCCAGAGGGGTGCCGCATCGATCTCCTCCTCGTGCTCGGAGCCCCAGGGAAAGAGCGTCTGCGCCTCATCCGGGGGGTCGCCTAGGGGCTCGGCCCCCCGTGCTAGGATTCCCGAGCGTCCGAATCGGACGTCCGCCCCCGTAAGGGAGCGAAATACGCACGCGGAACCAGACGCCCCACTACGGTGGCCCTTCGGGGTCGTGAAGGCGTCCCGCGGTGGAATAACCGTGTAAGGAGAACTATGGCACCAGTAACCATGCGCGACCTTCTCGAGGTCGGAGCCCACTTCGGGCACCAGACACGCCGATGGAATCCCAAGATGGCGCCGTTTATCTACGCGCAGCGCAATGGGATCCACATCCTCGACCTCGCTAAGAGCGCGAAGCATCTGCAGTTCGCCCTCGACGCCGTGCGCGACGCGAGCGCAAACGGAGAGACGATTCTCTTCGTCGGCACCAAGAAGCAGGCGCAGGCGCCAATTCAGGAAGAGGCGACCCGCGCCGGTCAGCCATACGTGATCAAGCGCTGGCTCGGCGGCATGCTCACCAACTTCACGACGATTCGCAAGCGCCTGACCCTCATGGAGCAGCTTGAGGCTCGTGAGCAGGCGGGCGAGTTCGACATCATGTCGAAGAAGGAGGCCTCGAAGCTTGGCGACAAGCTGGAGAAGCTTCGTGGAGCGCTCGGCGGCATGCGCCGTTTGCGCAAGGCGCCCGGCATGGTCTTCATCATCGACCCAAGCCGCGAGACACTCGCCGCGATTGAGGCGAACAAGCTCGGGATCCCTGTTGTCGGCACCGCCGACACCAACGTTGATCCCGATCTGCTCACCTATCCGATCCCAGTGAACGACGACGCGATCAAGTGCATTCGCTTGATCTGCACCGCCGTCGCTGATGCGGTGATCGAAGGCGCAGCGATCCGCGCCGCACGTTTGCCTGAGCTTGAGGCGCAGGAGGCTGCAGCCGCAGCTGCCGAGAACGCCGCTGACGCCCCTGAGGCATCCGATGTTCAGGACGACCTTGTCGCTGCGCTCAGCGCCACCGGCACGTTGAGCTTCTCGCCTGACGAGGAGCCAGCGCCAGCCGTCGACACCACTCCAGCAGTGTAAGGAGGCCACCATGGCGATTAGCGCAGAGGCGGTACGAGACCTACGCGAGCGCACGGGCGCAGGAATGATGGATTGCAAGCGCGCACTCGAAGAGTGCGGCGGCGATGTTGAGAAGGCCGTCCTGGCACTTCGCGAGGCCGGCCTAGCCGCCGCCGCGAAGAAGGCCGGCCGCGATGCACGTGAGGGACTCGTCTCCTCGTACATCCACACCGGCGGACGTGTCGGTGTGCTTCTCGAGATCAACTGCGAGACAGACTTCGTTGCGCGCAACGAGCAGTTCCAGAAGCTGGTGAAGGACATCGCGATGCAGATCGCAGGCCTTCATCCGCTCTATGTGAGCCAGGAGCAGATCCCTGCCGCTGCACTCGAGGCGAAGCGCGCCGCCCTCCTCGAGGATGAGGCGCTCGCTAAGAAGCCAGAGGCGATTCGCGCCCAGATCGTTGAGGGGCAGCTGCGCAAGTGGTTCGAAGAGGTCTGCCTTCTCGATCAGCCATTCCGCGACGGCGATGAGACAGTCGGTCAGCTGATTACGAACGCGATTGCCACGATTGGTGAGAACATCCGAGTACGGCGCTTTGTGCGCTACGCACTCGGCGAGGAGCTGTAGGCCCCACATGATTGGGGCGGTGGAGGCGGCATGACCGAAACCACACGCTATCAGCGAATTCTGCTGAAGCTCTCCGGGGAGGCACTCCTTGGGAAGCTTGAGTACGGTGTTGATCCTGAAGTTGTTGCATTCGTGGCTGAGCAGGTGAAGGCCGTTACGGCGCTCGGTGTGCAGGTCGGCATCGTGGTCGGCGGCGGGAACATCTTCCGTGGCATGGCCGCCGCTACTGCTACCGGCATGGATCGCGCGACCGCTGACTACATCGGCATGCTCGCGACAGCGATGAACGGCCTCGCCCTCCAAGACGCGCTTGAGCGCGCAGGCGTGCCAACGCGAGTGATGACCGCCATCGACATGAACGAGGTTGCCGAGCCGTACATCCGCCGACGTGCCGTGCGACACCTCGAGAAGGGGCGCGTGGTCGTCTTTGTGGCTGGCACAGGGAACCCATACTTCACCACCGACACGGCTGCTGCGCTG
>CAIJIA010000102.1 GCA_903820655.1 uncultured Chloroflexota bacterium | reverse complement strand
CCCCACTTGTCGATCAGGTCGGAGAGTCCCTTCCCTGCTGGCATCATCGGGTAGACGTTCTGTCGCTCGGCGATCTCAAACCAGATCAGCGCAGGGCCATCGGCGGCGAGCGCAGCGACAACCGCCGCATCAACCTCTTCCGGCTTGGAAACCTTCCAGGATGGAAGCCCGTACGCCTCACACAACTTCAAATAGTCTGGCCCCGCCAACTGCTCGGAGTGATAGTTCCCGGCGTAGACAATCTCTTGCCACTGGCGAATCATGCCGAGCTTCTTGTTGTCCATCAGCGCGATCTTTACGGGGATGCGCTCCTGCACGATCGTCGCCAGCTCCTGCAGCGTCATCTGGAATCCGCCGTCACCGGCGATCGCCCACGAAACCTTCCCTGGCACCGCCACTGCGGCGCCCATTGCAGCAGGGAGGGCAAAGCCCATCGTGCCGAGACCACCCGACGAGATATGGGAGTTGGCACGGCGGAATCCGCCGTAGCGCGCGACCCACATCTGATTCTGGCCAACGTCTGCGGTGAGGTTGGCGTCGAAGCCTGAGCCGGCCGCGATGCGGTCCACGACAAAGTCTGCGGAGAGCACGCCGTCGCGGAAGCCGCCCGAGCCGTGCCACGAAGAGCCTTCGCTCTCCGTGCGCCACGTTGCCAGTTCGGCAAAGTAGTCGGCACGAGTGGCCGGATCAACCTTCGTGATCTGCGGAAGCAGCGCATCGAGCACGTGCTTCGCGTCGCCCACGATCGGCAGATCGGCAACCACGTTCTTTCCGATCTCTGCCGGATCGATATCGATGTGCGCAATCTTCGCCTTCGGCGCATAGGTGCGCACGTTCCCCGTGACGCGGTCGTCGAAGCGCATGCCGATGCCGATGAGGAGGTCAGCCGACTGAATCGCGCGGTTCACGTGCTTCCAACCGTGCATTCCCATGTAGCCATACGCGAGCGGATCGGTCTCGTCGATCACGCCGATGCCAAGGAGTGTCCAGGTGATCGGAATCTGCGCCGCGCGCGCCAGTTCGAGCAATTCACGCTCAGCACCTGCGATGAGCACGCCGTGCCCCGCGAGAATGACCGGGCGCTGCGCCCCGGCGATCGCTTCGGCGAGCAACTTGATCTGACGCGGGTGACCATCAAGCTTCGGCTTGTAGCCGGGGAGCCCAGCCTCAATGTCGGCGGCGGTTGGATGCGCCACGCTCGTTTCGCCCATCAGTGCATCCTTCGTGATGTCGACGTGCACTGGTCCCGGTCGGCCACTGCGCGCCAGATGGAACGCTTCGGCGATCGCGTACGGAATCTCATCTGCGGTGCGCACCAAATAGTTGTGCTTGGTCATTGGCAGCGTGATGCCGGTGATGTCGATCTCCTGGAAGGCGTCCTTGCCGATCAGGGCATTCGGCACGTTGCCAGTGATCACCACCACAGGAACGGAGTCGAGCATGGCGGTGCCGATGCCGGTGACGAGGTTGGTGGCACCAGGGCCAGAGGTGCCGAGGCAGACGCCGACCTTGCCCGATGCGCGGGCGTAACCGTCGGCGGCATGCGATGCGGCCTGTTCGTGGCGCACCAAGATGTGGCGCAGCTCGGGGTGATCGACGAGTACGTCATAGAGCGGAAGGATTACGCCGCCCGGGTAACCCCAGATGGTGTCGCTCCCCTGCAGCAGGATCGCTTCACAGAGTGCGTCGGCGCCGATGCGCGGGCGTGCACCGCCGCGTGCGGTGAGTCGTGCGTCGCGCAACATGTCGCGTCGCGCGCGCTCAGATGCAGTGGCCGCTGGGCTCCCTGCGCCTGGTACGTGCCCTGCCTGTGTCATCGATCCCCCTTCACTTTCTGGCTCTTACGCTTTCTTCCATCAATCTCTCGCCAATAAAAAACCCCGCCACTTCGGCGGGGTTCTGAAGTTTCCTTCGGGCGGTGGTTCCGCGCCTCTGGTCTCCTCAGCCCCGCCGGGGCTGAATAAGCAACCCAAGTAGGTTGCTAATGCCCCCAATAAGGGCGGCAAAGAGCACAAGAAGACCACCGAGAACTGGGGTCAAGAGCAGTGCGCTATTTGTCATGGATGCAGCGTACCAGAGCCAGCGAGGCGGATCAAAGAACGTCGCGCGCTCGCGAGATCATCGGTCGACCCACACGGAACGGCTCTTCGGCCGCTGCGGCGCGCCCCAACAGCAGGTCAACGGTGCGGCGGGCGCCGCCGGCGCTGCACATGACCCCGTGACCCGAATAGCCGGTGTTTACGAAGAGGCCTGGCTGATCAGTTG
>CAIJIA010000101.1 GCA_903820655.1 uncultured Chloroflexota bacterium | reverse complement strand
CGGTGCGGCGAGTGCCCCACGCCCAGGTGCCCGTTTGCGCCTGCTCATCGCGGGCGACCATCCGAGCTCAATTAGCCTTGCTGCCAATTTTGCCGACGAGTGGGTGGCGCCAGCTGCAACCTTTGCCGCAGGTCTCACCCAGTTGCGCGAGCGAGAACGCACCGCTGGCCGCGCAAAGCCTCTGGTGCGAACGCATCTGCTGCACGAGCTACGCGCGAGCGAGAGGCTGATCGAGTCGCCGTTCGGGAGGGATCCAGAGGGGGTACTGGCAGAGGCCCATGCCGCTGGTGCCGATGGGCTGATCGTGACCGTACGCACCGAACGCGACGCGGGGGACGCCCTCCAGCTTCTTGCGAAACTGCGATGATGTACGCATGAGTGAGACACCAGAACGCAACCAGGTTCAAGCGTGTGTTCGTTGCGGCGCGCCTGTCTCGTTACAGACGGCACTCTGTGAGCGCTGCAATCCACTAGGTCTCGCGCAGCCGTCCGCGAGCCAGACCCATGGAACGGTCTTTCTCGGCATTGGTGCGGCAGTGCTCCTCTTGGCCTCTCTCGCAGGCAGCTCGTCGCGGGGGATCGGGCCATTCACCGCCACGATGAGTGCGGGCAGTTCCGTACCGGGTGGGCTTGCTGTGGCTATCACGGTCACCAATACGGGAACTACCGCGGGAGCAGCAACCTGCCAGGTCACGACGAGCGTCATCGGCAGCGCCGGCCTCTCAGAGATCATCTCCACGCCGCGCATTGAGCCGGGGGCAACCACCGCCGTCGATCGGCAGCTCAAGAGCTTCGGCAGCGACCCGATCCCGCTCGCAATCTCCTGCGGGAACTAGCTCGCGGTCGAGCCCCCTTCCAGGATGCGCTTGAGATAGCGCAGATCCGACCGAAAGATCGCACCGAGGATGGGACGTTGAGCAAACCCTCCGATGTTTGCGAAGAGCGGCGGTCGTAGGTACTCCATCCAATCGATCCGCGTGTGCCCTGCATCGATCTCGGTGAAGCGCAGTAAACCCTCGCCAACAAACTTCCCCTCATGCCGAATTGCAAAGGTGCTCGGTGGGTCGAACTGCGTGATCACCACATCATCGGTCGTTGAGATGCCGAAGATGCGCACCGTGGCACGACCGCGCGAGCCCGGCTGAACCGGCGGCGGCGTGAGCATCTCCACGTGCTTCATCTCGTGCATCCACTCGGGCTGACGCGCAATGTCTGAGGCGTACGCCCACACCGTGTCGCGGGGTGCCGCAATCGTGATTGTCAGATTGATCTCTGGTCGTCGAACTCTTCCCGTGGTGATCAGTCGCTCAAGGAGCAGTTCAATAAGCACCGCGCCGATCAAACCGCACACCGCAAGGATCAGCAGCCCCGTTAGCACAGCACCCCGCCTGCAGACTCAATTGCTTGCAGTGCCGCGGCGGTGTCGCCGTCGCACAGTTCAACACCCGCGGTTGCAGCGACGGCCACCTCGACCGTGAACCCTGCAGTCAGCGCGTCAAGCGCGCTTGCCTTGACGCACCAATCGGTGGCAAGGCCGCAGATAGTCACAAGGGTCACACCCGCGTTGCGAAGGAGCGACGCAAGTTCGGTAGAGCGAACCTCGCCGGTGATCGGGTTGCGCAGGGAGAAGGCACTGTAGCCATCCT